>JBAUMA010000695.1:0-4126 GCA_049578485.1 Specibacter sp. | reverse complement strand
TCGAACTTCTGGCTCCAGGGCACCACGCAGGGCCACCTGTACAACGGCATCATGGTGGGCGAGTCCAAGCCGGGCACCACGGTTTCGAACCTTTTGATCACCGGCATTCCGGGCAACGCGGGCTTCCCCCCGGGCGAGACCTTTGGCCTTAACTGGTGGCGCGGCAGCAACTCCATCACGCGCGACGTCGAGATTGACGGCCACGCCGTCACGGGCAACACTTACGCTTCCCGCGTGACCGGTGCCATTGTCGGCGCCTCACCCATCGGCTACAACAGCCACGATGGCGCCAAGCTGTACAACGTGTACACGCACGACTCCAACTACGGCATGCCCACGTTCTGGCAGTCAAACAACGCCGAGACCTGGAACCTGCAGTCCATCCGCAACGTCATTGGGATCAACCATGAGCGCAGCTTCAACATCATCCACCACAACCCGGTGATGTACGGCGCCAAGGACCGGATGCAAATCCAGTTCATGTCCGACCAGGGCGACGGTAACCTGACCATCATCGGCGCCCAATCCGACACCTGGATCAGCCCGAGCCAGTCCGGCCCCATCGGCATCGGCGTCAAGATCGCGATCCTGACCCCGACCAACTACGCCGGACCGAACACCAACACCATCAAGACGGCGCCCAAGGTCTTCCAGGCCGACGGCAAGACGGCCGTCAGCTACCTCTGGGCACACTAGCCCCGGGCCGGCAACGGCAAATGCGCCCGTGACACCAAGGCACCAGTAACGGCTGTGGGACCTCATTGCGAGGTCCCACAGCCGCTTAATGCCCGGTTGCCGGCAGTATGATCGGCCCATGAGGCTCAAGCGCACATTTGCCGGCACGGCCAGGGACTTGCTGGTCAACGGCCTTTTCTCCTCGCCCCTGGTGCCCGAATCGCAGCGGTGGCGGGCGTTGCGGGCCGCCGGCATCAATGCCTCCCCGTGCACCATCGCCGGGCGGGTGTTCTTTGGCGGCTCCAACATCACCATCGGCACCGGTTGCTTCATCAACTACGGCACGTTTTTGGACGCCTCGGCCGCCATCACGATTGGTGCTCGCGTCCAGTTCGGCCCCGAGGTCATGGTCATCACCGGCACCCACAGCATTGCCGGGCCGCAGGAACGGGCCGGGGCCAACCGTGCCCTGCCGGTGGTGATAGGGGACGGCTGCTGGATTGGCGCCCGGGCGCTGATCCTGCCCGGCGTCACCATCGGCCCGGGCTGTGTCATCGCGGCCGGTTCCGTGGTGACGGCGGACTGTGAGGCCCACAGCGTCCACGCCGGTGTTCCCGCGCGGCGAAAGCACGGCCTCGACGACTCGGGAGGGCGGTACGCCTAGGCTGCGTTTTCCGCCGGCTTCCCCCGACCGGGCAGAGCCACCATTCCTATGGCCAGTCCCATGATGGTGACGGAGGAATACAAGGGGCTGAAGAACAGGTTCCACAGGGTGATCACGGCCAGGAACAGCGCCACCACGTTGCCGGTCCGGGTCACGATTGACACGACCGTGAAACGCAGCATCAGCCAGATCGTGACTGCCCCCAGCAGCAACCCCACGAGCCCGAAATACACCCACAAGTCGCCAATACTTGAATGCAGTTCAAACTGTGAGCCAAACATGTACTGCTCGACATAGCCGTTGTTTGGCTGGTAGTTGATGGCCAGCATGCCGGCCTTGGCCACGGCAATGTCATGAAGCGAGGGCACAATGCCAACGCCAAAGCCCAGGGGCTGGGAAAGAAACAGGGCCACGGTGGCCGCAATTTCGGGTCGGCCCCCCAGGATCAACGATCCCGACTCATTGATTTGCGCGATGGAGCGCTGCTGGGCCGCCGCACCCAGGTAGCCGTCCACCAGCAGGCTCGAGCCCACCTCGTACACCACCGCGACGACGGCGGCAGCCGTCAACAAGGTCCGCGCCACGGCGGCCCGCCGGCTTCGCCCCACAGGCAGCATCTGCCACCCCACCAGGACCATCGCGAGCACCAGCATGGCAAAGAGAGACCGTGAATCGTGCAGCCCCGAATACGCTGCCAAGGCCGCCAACGCAAGCAGCGAGGCTATTCGACGTCGGACCCCAAGATGGCCGTCCACGAACACGGCCAGTGACAAGGCCATGACAATGACGGGTAACGAATAGCCAAACTTCCACGGATTGACGGCGACGTCGGCGTCATGGACCACCCCCAACAGCAGTCCAAATCCATAGGCCAGGCCAACGAGCCAATCGGGCATGAGGGTCCTTGCCCACAACACGACACCCGTGGCCAGCAACAAACCAAGCAGGAGCGCGGGATTGATGATGAGCTTGCTGCTGTCCACCTGGTGGTTGACCTTGTTGAAGGAATACAGCAGGAATCCGGATGCCAGGCTCGCCACCCCCAGGACAAAGAACGCCGGATACCCCCGGAAGCGTCGGATGGCCGGCAGGCAGAGCGGCACGAGCGCCAACGCGACCACGTAGCCGATGGTTATGCCGTGGTAGACCTGTTGCCGCCACCCCAGCAGCACCAGCGTGCCAACCGCGACCACGATGGACAGCTGGCGCCACGCGCCCGCCGCCATGCCCCTGGACGGTGTTGCCAGCAGGGGCTGCGGGGCCGGGTTCAAGGGGAAACGTCCAGGCCGGCCGCACCGACGGGCGCAGCCCCGTGATGTGCCACGGCAGGATCCTTGCCCGGCCGGAGCAGGGCCGTGTGCCGGCTTGGCGCCGCCCGGTTCAACACCATGCCCAGCACGGCGCCGCCTGCGGACTCGATGGAGGCCACGACCTCGCCCACCTCGTGCTTTGAGGTGTTGTTCAGCCGTGCCACCAGCACCGCGCCGTCGCTCAATCGGGTCAGCGGAAACGTATCCGCCACCGCCGTCATTGCCGTTGAGTCGCACACCACAAAGTCGTAGTCCGCCAGCAGTTTCGCGAACACCTCCTCCATGCGCCGGGAATTGAGCAGTTTGCTGGGTCCGGGCGTCATGGCACCCGCGGGCATCACGTCTATGGTGCGCCACGCCCGCAGCACCTCATGGGCGTCCTTCTGCTCGGCAAGCACTTCGGCAAGCCCGGGCGAGTCCGCCAGTCCGCAGGCGGCCCCCACCTGGGGGTGGCGCAGGTCGGCGTCGACCAACAGGACCCGGGTGTACCGTTCCGCCAACGCGACCGCAAGGTTGAGTGCCACATAGCTTTTCCCGGCGTCAGGTCCGGGCGAGGTGACCACCACTGATTTTGGCGGCAACTCCGCGTTTACGTGGCGGACCGCATCGGCCAGCCGCCGGAAGGCCTCGGCGTCCGGGGCGGCCGTCTCGACCCGGCGCCCTGCGATCCTCTTGGACCGGCCGCGGTCACCGGCCACGGTTCCCAGCACCGGCACCGCGGCGGCGCCGGCCAAATCCGATTCACTGCCGATCCTGGTGTTGACCAGCCGGCGCCCAATGAAGAATCCAACGGACAGGAGGGCCGCCACCGCGGCACCCACCATGGCCAGCAGGGACGTGTTGGGCGAAAACGGATGGGCAGGCGGGGCGGCCTTGGCCACCTGCTTGAGCAAAATGCTCGATGAGCCGTCGGCCTTTTTGGGGGAAAGGCCCTCCGCCGCGGAGGCCAGGGACAGGGACACGGCGTTGGCAATGTCGGCCGCCTGGGTGGGCGAGGTGTTCGTGACGGTGACCTGGATGATGACGGTGTTCAGCGGCGCATCGGCGGAGATGGTGCTTGCCAGCTCGGCCGTGGTGGTGTCGAGGCGAAGGTCCGTGATGACAGGTGCCAGCACGGACGGCAGCTGGGCCAGCTGGGCATATGACTGCATCAGGTTCTGCGTGTAGACCGAGCCCTGCACCAGATCGGAGCTGTTGTCCCCGATGGTCGCCGAGACAAAAAGGCTGCTCGTGGCCTTGTACAGGGGGGTTTCGCTGCGGGCGAGGGCAAATCCGCACAGGGACCCAAGGACCACGATGGCCACAATCGCGAGGGCGTGCCGGCGCAGGATCCCGAGGTACTCGGACAGGTCCACAGGCTCAACTCCTCCGCTGATTTTGAGTTCACCCTACTCTCCTCACCCCGGAGGGGCCATGGGTCAAATACGCCCTGGTTTTTCCGCACGTTCGGCCGCCCGCACCAGGGCAAGCCCGGCCC
>JBAUMA010000694.1:0-5297 GCA_049578485.1 Specibacter sp. | reverse complement strand
TCCAGTACGACGGCGGCACCTGGCTTTTGCGTTGCCGGAATCGTTCTGACAAGTGTCGAACGTGACGGGAATTATGTACCAAGCTTTGTGTGAGTGGCACCACACTGGTCGAAAATCGTAGTACGCTGGACAAGCCCTTTGCGCCCCACGTCACAGAAAACCGTGCCAAATGGGGGATTTGCCAGGCAACACTCTTTCGACTTAAGGATTTTTGCGTGTCACACAACGTCACCGAAGACGGCACAGCTGTGTCCGCCCCGGGAAGCATCACCGACGAGGGCTACCAGCGGACGTTGTCCCGGCGCCATGTCACCATGATCGCCATGGGCGGGGCCATCGGCGTCGGCCTGTTCATGGGAGCCGGCGGACGCCTCGCCTCCACCGGCCCGGCCTTGATCTTCTCCTACGCCATTGCCGGCGTCATCGCCTACCTGTTGATGCGCGCACTTGGCGAGCTCATCATGTACCGCCAGACCTCGGGCTCGTTCGTCTCGTATGCCGGTGAGCTATTTGGCAAGAAGGGCGCGTTCCTGTCCGGTTGGATGTACTTCATCAACTGGGCCATGACGGGCGTTGCCGAACTGATCGCCATTGGGCTCTACTTCCAGTACTTCTTCCCCGGTGTGCCCGTGGAGGTCAGCGCCTTGTGCGCGCTGGTCCTGCTGGTTGCCGTGAACCTGTTGAGCGTGAAGGCGTTTGGCGAGTTTGAATTTTGGGCCTCCTGCCTGAAGGTTGGCGCCATCGTGATCTTCCTGGTGGTGGGCACCGTCATGGTGGTCATGAACGCCAAGGTCGGCAGCGGCCACGCATCTGTGTCCAACCTTTTCTACGCCCAGGGCGGCATGTTCCCCAAGGGCGGGCTGGTCATGATCCTGGTCCTGAACGCCGTGATCTTTGCCTACAACGCCATCGAACTGGTGGGCATCACTGCCGGTGAAATGCAGAACCCGGCCCGCGAAGTACCCAAGGCGATCCGCGCCGTCGTGTTGCGCATCGTGGTCTTCTACGTTGGTTCCGTAACGCTGCTGGCCATGATCCTGCCCTCGGATCAGTACCACGCCGGCGAAAGCCCTTTCGTGACGGTCTTCGGCGCCATGGGCCTGGGTTGGGTGGGCTCGGTCATGAACTTTGTGGTCATCACCGCCGCCCTGTCCTCGTGCAACTCCGGGCTGTACTCCATTGGCCGCATCTTCCGCACCATGGCCAACAACGGCCACGCCCCCCAGTGGCTGACCAAGATGTCCTCACGCTATGTGCCCTACGCGGCCATTCTGAGCATCGCCGGCGTCTACCTGGTGGGCGTCTTGGCGAACATCTGGCTGGGCGGGTCCCACGCTTTTGACCTCGCACTGAACACCGCCTCCATCGGCGTCATCTTTACCTGGGGCTCGATCTTCGCCAGCCAGATCATGCTGCGCAAGAAGAAGGGCAAAGTTTCCTCGCTGCCCATGCCCGGTTCGCCGTGGACCAGCTGGGTGGGCTTGGTCGCACTGCTGATCATCACGGTCCTCATCGGTTTCGACACCATGACCGCACCTGATGGCAGCGTGTTCATGCTGGGCCTGTGGACGCTGTGCACCATCCCGTTCTTCGCCGTCGTGCTGTGGTTTGGATGGCAGTTCGTGAAGAAGAACGAACCCAAGAACGCCCTGTTCAGCTAATCTTCACGAGTTATGCCGCCGTTCCCGCATATTGCCACCGATCCGTTAACGGGCGGCAATATGCGGGAGCGGCGGCATTTTTCGTTGGCGGGCGCCCCTAGCCGGCCAGGATTGAGTCGATCTGCCCCATGGCCTCGCGCATGCCTTCCTCCATGCCCATACCCAGCATCTTGGCCATCTGCTCCTCGTCCGCAAAGGCGGTGGTGACGGTCATGAGGGTGCGACCGCCCAGGTCCTCAAGGGAGACGGACATCTTGGCGACACCGATTTCGGCGACGGGGTCGCCGTTGTCGTCCGCGAAGCCGTCGTTGAGCTCCAGTCCCGTCGGGGCGGAAATGGCCGTGAACTGCCACCATCCGCGGGCCTTCGTGCCGTCCGGGCCGGTCATGTAGTAGGCAGCCTTGCCACCGGGCTGGAAATTGTAGTCCTCAATGGTGGCCGGCCAGGTGGGCGGACCCCACCAGCGCTCCAGCTGGCGCGGGTCCTCCCAGACCTGCCAGACGCGATCGACGCCGGCGTCGAACTCGGCCGTGATGGCCAGTTGCAGGTCCTCGGGGGTCTTGGTGGAGTTGATGACTGTCATGGCAATGCATCTCCAAGGTGTTCGTTGTTTTCGGCAAGGATGTCGGCGATCCGCACGGCACGCTGCCGCCAAATTGCCTCATATTCGTCGAGCAGTTGGCGGGCGCTTTGCAGCCCGTCACGGTTGGCATGCACCATCTGCTCCCTTCCGCGCTTTTCCTTGGTGACCAGGGAAGCGCGTGCCAGCACGGCCACATGCTTCTGGACCGCCGCGAAACTCATGGCGTAGAGGGTTGCGAGGCCCGACACCGAAAACGGTTCGGAGCTGACCCGACGGACAATGTCCCGCCGGGTGGCATCCGAGAGCGCCTGGAACAGGCGGTCGACGGCTTCCTCGCTGAGCTGATCTACAACCATTTGGTTGTAGATTACGCCCGCCTAAATTGCCGAGTCAAGGGGTTGGGGAAAACGGGGAATCCGTGGGGCGGCTAAACTGGAATCATCATGACTATTGCAGCCCAGATCCCCACTGTCACCGCTGAAACTCCCGTCCGGGTGAGGTTTTGCCCCTCGCCCACAGGTACGCCCCACGTTGGGCTGATCCGCACGGCCCTGTTCAACTGGGCCTACGCCCGTCACACCGGCGGTAAGATGATTTTCCGCATCGAGGACACCGACGCCAAGCGCGACAGCGAGGAAAGCTACCTCCAGCTTCTGGACGCCCTGACCAGGCTGGGAATCAACTGGGATGAGGGTGTGGAGACCGGCGGGCCGCACGAACCGTACCGCCAGTCGCAGCGCGGGGATATCTACACGGACGTTATTGAAAAGCTGGTCGCCGGCGGGCACGTCTATGAGTCGTATTCCACACCCGAAGAGGTTGAAGATCGGCACAAGGCCGCTGGCAGGGACGTTAAGCTTGGATACGACAACTTTGACCGTGACCTGACGGCCGAGCAGATTGCCGCGTTCAAGGCCGAGGGCCGCAAGCCCGCCCTGCGCCTGCGGATGCCGGATACGGACATCACGTTCACAGACTTGGTTCGGGGCGAGATCACCTTCAAGGCAGGATCAGTCCCGGACTACGCCCTTGTCCGCCCGAACGGTGCACCGCTGTACACGCTGGTGAACCCCGTGGACGATGCCCTCATGGGTGTCACCCACGTGCTGCGCGGCGAGGACCTGCTCTCCTCCACGCCCCGCCAGGTGGCCCTGTACCAGGCGCTGTACGCCGTGGGCGTGGCCGAGTACATGCCGTTGTTCGGCCACCTGCCCTACGTGATGGGCGCGGGCAACAAGAAGCTCTCCAAGCGCGACCCCGAGTCAAACCTGTTCCTGCATCGCGACCGCGGCTTCATCCCCGAGGGTCTGCTGAACTACCTGTCCCTGTTGGGCTGGTCGCTGTCCGCGGACGAGGACATTTTCACCACCGCCCAGCTCGTGGAGAACTTTGACATCCACGACGTCCTGGGGAACCCTGCGCGCTTTGACATCAAGAAGGCCGAGGCCATCAACGGCACACATGTGCGCATGCTTGAGGCCACGGACTTCCGCAACCGCCTGGTCCCGTACCTGCAGGCAGACGGCGTTGTGGGGGAGACCCTCACCTCCCGCGAGGAGGAAATCCTCACCGAGGCCGCCCCGCTGGTCCAGGAGCGCATCACCCTGCTGGGTGAGGCCCCGGAGATGCTTGCCTTCCTTTTCAAGGCCGACGACGCCGTTGACGTCGCCGACGATGCCCGCAAGGGACTGCCGGAGAACCTCACCGAGGTCCTGGATGCCACCCTGGCCGCCTTGGAGCCTCTGACCGACTGGACGGCGGAGAACATCCAGGCCGCCCTCAAGGAAGCGCTCGTCGAGGGCATGGGTGTGAAGCCGCGCCTGGCCTTTGGCCCGGTCCGCACGGCACTGTCGGGTCGACGGATCTCCCCGCCGTTGTTCGAGTCCATGGTGATCCTGGGCAAGGACTCCTCGCTGGCCCGCGTCAAGGCGTTCCGGGGCTAATCCACCTTGGCTCAGAACGCATTGCACAGCACCCCTGGTCCGCGCGCGCTCTTGGCGCCGGTCGGGGGTGTTTTGTTTGACATCGACGACACCCTGGTTGACCTGCACCAGGCCATGAAGGACGCCATGATCGAGGCGAGCCTGCCGCTCGTTGCGGGCTTCGGTTCGGAGGACTGGGACGCCTTTGCGGCCGTGTACATGGCCGACACCCAGAACTTCTATGACCGCTTCGTGGCCGGCGAATTCACCTTCACCGAGCAGCGCGGGCTACGGGCCCGTGCCACGTTTGCGCACTTTGGTATCGGGGGATTCGACGCCGGGGCCGAGGAGCGCTGGATCGCGAACTTTGAGCGTGCCCAGCCGGCCTATATCCGCGCCTACGGCGACGTCGTGCCCGCGCTGGATGCGTTGGACGCCGCGGGGATCCCGTATGGCTGTGTGAGCAACAACGTCCACGACTACCAGCGGGCCAAACTGGACACGGCGGGGCTGGACCGCATCAAGGTGCTGGTGGGTATCGACGCCGTCAACGCTGCCAAACCGGATCCGCGGGTATTCCATGAGGGCTGCCGCCGGTTGGGCATTCCGCCGGAGGCCGTGCTGTACGTGGGGGACAACTACGCCCTCGATGGTCTCGGCTCCGTCCAAGCCGGGTTGCAGGGTGTCTGGTTGAACCGCAAGGGTGCCCCGGCGCCGTCGGACTTGGCTGGCAGCGGCGTCCACCAGGTGCTAACCCTTGACGGGGTGGGGCGACTTTTGGGGCTGAATTCGCCCGTCCCTTCGGTGTGATGCACGACTCAGCCAAAATGCGTCTTCTCGTTTTGGACTCTGGCGAAGTCTCGGGTATAGTTTTATCCCGGCGCGAGGGCCGCAGAAAGACCGGGGAAACCCGCGGATTTCACGGCAGAACGTAGCCTTTGGGATATGGTGTAATTGGCAACACATCGGTTTCTGGTACCGACATTCTAGGTTCGAGTCCTGGTATCCCAGCGCTTGCAAAAGCCGCCTATCGATTGGCGTGCGAAGTAGGTTTCAGATATTATTTCTGAAGCTTGTTGAGCAAAAATTGAATGTATTAGGGCCCCATCGTATAGCGGCCTAGTACGCTGC
>JBAUMA010000693.1:0-2635 GCA_049578485.1 Specibacter sp. | reverse complement strand
AAATCCCTGTTGTTTTCCCACAGCATAGGGTATGGCTGGCGAATTTCAAGCCACGAACGCCAATTCATGCGGTTTTCACCCCTCCGGGCGGTCGCATTATGGCATTTCTCACGTCATAAACACCCGGCTGCGTACCGCTCCCGCGGACATGACGCCGGGGCGGGCATGACGCCGAAACGGGCCCGGCCTGCGCGGCTCGCCTCCCGCCGTCGGACGCCATATCCTTGAAGGAACATGGCAAACAACCCTGCTCCCGCAAATCCATCCTTGAACCGCCGCCAAATTGCCCAGGCACTGAACATTCCGCCCGAAATGGCTGCGCGGAACGGCATTCCCTCGCGCATGAAAGCCTCCGACGTGGCAGCCCTGGATTCCAATCCACCGCCCTGGCTGGCACAGTCACGCGCCAACTCCACCGGCAAGCGCCCCATCTGGGTTGAGTTGCGTTGTTATGTGTGTGATTTCCACGAGGTGGCCCGGCCCAAGAAGTGGTGGCCGGACTTCACCTATGTGCTCTGCGATTTCCACAACAACTCCGAGCTGCCCGCGCCCAGCACCGGCCAGCGCCGCAGCGAATTTGACGGCGTCGGCAGCAGGTTCCGCGGAATCGTTGACACAATAGACCCCTAAAGGCGTTTGACCATGACATCAACGCGCACTCGAAACCACACCGCGGGAGGGCGTCCGTGACAGTTCCGGCCAAGTCCTTTCAGCAGTGGCTCGACGGCGTGGCCGGATCCACCAGCCACGCCGCCGTCTGCAGGGCCGCCGGCATCAAGCGCTCCACCCTGGCCCAGCAAATGGTGCGCGGCCGCGTTTCGATCGCAACCGTGGCCGCCGTCAGCCGCTCCCTGCATATTCCAGCGGTCGAGGCGATCTCCACGTTTGCCAAGTACCAGGACCTTGCCTCGGGAATCAAGGCTCCCACCGATGCCGAGTTGTTGAGCCAGATCTCCGATGCCGACCTGCTGCAGGAAATCCTGAACCGGAGCGCGGCAGTCGACTCGGGCGCCGAGCCCGGCCCGGTCATGCTCTCCCCGGTCCCCCACCGCACGGCTGTGCGGTCCTGGGTGGACGCTGTGGGGCCGTCGGACCTTCGCCAGCGCCTGGCCAAGGACGCCGGCATTGCCCCGCAAAACCTTTCCGCCCAAATCAGCGCCAACCGGCTCACACCCGAATTGGCGATCAGGTGTTCACGGATCGCCGGGGTGGGCTCGACCAACGGCCTGGTCGCCACGGGTTTCCTGACGCCCGGGGAGGCCGGCTGGGAACCCGGTGCCCGCGCCTCCGTCCTGAAACGAACGGCTAACAGCACCCTTGTCATGCTGGCTTCGGTGCGGCTGGACACGCTGGGAAAAGCCTTGCGGCGAAGCGAGCAGGACACGGCCGCGACACAATCTGTATGGGAGCATCTGGGATGAGCACGGTTTTGCAGTGGCTGGCCCTCGTGGCCTGTCTTGGCGGTCTCGCCTGGCGATTGCCCGCCATGCTGAAGGGCCGCAACCGGAGCCTCTTTTGGGCCTTCCTGATGGCCTCCATTAGTGTCGCCCTGAGCCTGCCCGCCATTTACGTACCCGTGGACGAGGCCCTTGGCGGGAACAACTTTGCCAATGTCATCCTCAGGCTGAGCCTTTTCGCGGTCTTCTTCCTTCTGTCCTCCCGCATTGCCGCAGCCTACAATTCACCACTGGCCCGGTCCCTGATTCGCGGACCCGTTGGACTGACGGTGCTCGTGGCTTGTTCTGCGGGCATTTGGGTGAGCTATTTTCTCTCCGACCTCCACGGCTCGAGCGCCGGTTTGGCCGGTTTCTTCGACCAACCATCCGTGGTTGCCTACATGTGGTTTGGCAAGGTCTACCTGGGCTATGCCGCAGCTTGCCTGGTGCTTCCCACGGGGCGGGCGGCTGTTTCGTCCCGCCGTCTGTTGGATAGGGCCGCGGCCCTGTGCATGTGCGTGGGCTTCACCCTGGTGTGTTCCACCATGGTGGTGCAAATGACCAGCCTGCACCAAACCGCCGTCATGTCGTTCCTGTCCTTTGGATCCATCCTGTTTGTGGTGGCGGGGCTTGCGTTGGTGTGGGTGTCGTTTGGCCGGCGGCCGACAAAGTCATAAATGCCACTAATGTGCACTTTTCCATTAGCATCTGTCATACTAATGAATGTGTGAACAGTAAGCGGGAATATTGATCCGCTAACTCTTTGGGGGTAAGTGGTGGCGGGATCGAATCCGGCCACCACTTAGCCATTTAACGCCGCCAAATGGACTTAGGGCGCTTCCCCAACACCGCCCCCCCTTTCCGGGTGCGCCCCGCCATGGCGTGCCGCATGCCACCCCATCGCGGATCCATTCCATGGCTCTTTGTGCGGCGGTCCGCCCTAGAATGGAAGTGCCCCATCTTTGCCGCGGAAGCCGCTGCGTGATCCGGTCGCGCCCCGATCGGCGCCGCCGCACGGGGCACCACGCCGGCGCTGACCCAGCACGGCGAGAAAGGTGTTTCCGTCATGGCCGTTGGCGTTTTTGATTTGTTTTCCGTGGGGATTGGTCCGTCGAGTTCGCATACGGTGGGTCCGATGCGGGCCGGTGCGGCGTTTGTGCGGGAACTTCTTCAGGCCGGGGTCCTGGACCGTGTGGTCT
>JBAUMA010000692.1:0-2612 GCA_049578485.1 Specibacter sp. | reverse complement strand
TCGAAGAGGTCATCGAGCATGTACTCGTCAATGCCGCGGATGATGATGGCGTGACCGGCGCCGGCGGTATCGCCGTCGAGCGAGCGGCTTGCCACGCAAACAGCCGTCTCAATATCGATCCGCACCGCCGTGCGCCCCGGGTAAAGCAGGGGAGCGGCCGGGAACAGCGGCTTGTAGGACGGATTGGGCGTCAGGATCGCATCCACGCAGGCCCGGCCATGGTGATCGACCATGGCGATGCCCTCGATTTCGGCGACATTGGCGTAGGGCGCCTCCAGAGGCACCGGGCGTTCACCGGTCAGTTCGGCCGGGTCCAGGGCAGCGGCAAAGCGGCCGGATCCGTAGGCTGGCTCACCGTACAGGGCCTCGGGCCGGCGCACCACAAAACCGTTATCATCCTTGATCGGGTTGGCCATGGAAGGCGGCAGCAGCCACGGCTTGCGGTTTCCACTGATGAACAAGGAGTCCTTGGAGTCGTTGATCTTGGTGGTGCTGGCCAGCAGCGTGCCGTCAAGGGTTTCCACCCGCAGGGCCGCCGGGCGCCGCACCCAGCATTTCATGGCGGCCACATCTGTGCCGGGCGTGGTCCGTTCCCCCTGGGCTCGTGCCGGGGCACTGCTGCGCAGTTCAAAGCGAAGGCTCTGCCACCGCCACGGCGAGGACCGGCAGAGATGGCGAAAAGTGTCTGCACTGAGCGGTTGGCCATTCATATCCACAGCTTACGCCGGAGCCCGTGCGGAACCGCCCGCAGTGCCCCGCCAGGGCGTAGCATCACGCTATGGTGACTGCGCTGGTGAATTTGTGGGAACAACACCCCCTTGCGCTGTACTACGCCTTGGCCGCGTGTGCCTACCTGCTGTACCTGTCGGTAGTCCTCAGCCTCATCGACATCCGCACCCACAAGCTGCCCGACCGTTATGTCCTGCCGGCCTATCCGGTGGCCGGGCTTTTGCTGGGCATGAGCGCATTGACGGCGGGGGATCCCAGCGTCCTGGTGCGCACTGTTGCCGGTGCCCTGGCGCTCGGCGCACTGTACTGGATCCTGTGGGCCGTGTACCCGGCGGGTATGGGGTTTGGCGACGTCAAACTGGCCGGCGTGCTCGGCTTGTATCTGGGCTTCCTAAGCTGGCCGCATGTCCTGCTGGGGACGGCGGCCGGATTTGTGGTCGGCGGCTTGTGGGGCGTGGCGCTCATCGTCGCACGCAGGGGGACGGCACAGTCGCACATCCCGTTTGGGCCCGCCATGATGGGCGGCGCCCTGGCCACCATGCTGCTGCTTCCCGTCTAGTGGGCGGGGGTGCGGTCCGGGTGCGGGCGCGTGAGCCGGCCCGCCCTTAGCGGATGGAGACGCTGTAGCGGTGTTCGGGCCGACCCGTTGTGCCGTAGCGCAGGGAGATGGTGATGGCTCCGTCGTCGGCGAGGGACGAGAGATAGCGTTGGGCCGTGGTGCGGGAGATGCCCACGGCCTGTGCGAGCTCCGCGGTTGACTGCTCGGCGCGGGCAGCCAGCGCTGCCAGGACGGCGGATTCGGTCGCAGTTCCTGACTTGGCGGCTGCGCCGGACTCGCCCGGATGCAATGCCTGCCACGCCGTTTCGAGTCGGGCCTGGGTCATGGTGCCCGGTTCGGCCAGCAGCCGGCGATACCGGGCATAACCGCGCAGCCGGGCCTGCAGCTCGGCTGCGGCAAAGGGTTTGACCAGATAGGCGAGGGCGCCCCGCCGAAGCGCAGTGCGGATCGACTCCGGATCCGAGGCTGCGCTGAGCATCATGGAGTCCACGTCGATGCCGCCCAGCAGGTCGAGCCCCGACGCGTCCGGCAGATAGACGTCCATGAGCACCAGGTCAGGCTGTTCCGCGTGGATCGCCTTGAGCCCCTGCGCGCCCGTGGGGGCGGGGGAAAGGGCGCGGAAGCCGGGAACGGCGTCGACAAAGCCGGCGTGGAGCCGGCCCACATGGAAATCGTCCTCAACGATCAAGACGCGCAGGTCTTCGGTCATGGTTTCTCCTCGTCATTGGTCCCCAGTGACACTACCCCGGGCAGGCGGGCGCACAATACGGCCCCGTGGGTGCCGGGGGAGCCGTCGTCGGACACCCACACGTCTCCGCCGCGGCGACGGGCAAGATGCCTGACCAGCGCCAGCCCCACCCCGTGTCCGGTGACCTGATCCTGCGTTGCTGCCTCGGCTGTCGCCGTGGAGAATCCCCGGGCAAATATGCGCTCGCGGACGTCGGTGCCTGCCGAACGGGGCAGACCGTCGCCGGAGTCGGCCACGACCAAGTGGAGGGTGCCGCCGTCGCCGTTGTGTTCATCCAGGAGTTCCACCTCAACCCACCGCCCTGCGGATTTTCCGGACACGGCCGCACGAATGGCGTTGTCCACGAGGTTTCCCAGCACGGCGGTCACGTCCTGGGGGTCCGTGATGTGGCCGCGGATCAAGGTGTCCGGACCAATCCGCAGCTCGACGCCGCGTTCGTGGGCCTCAACGCTCTTGGCCCCGATGAACGCCTCCAGGTACGGGTCCTTGAGCATGCCAAGGTCCCGGGCTGGGTAGTGCAGCGGGCCGTTGTCCATGATCGCGGCAACATAGTCGCGTGCCTCGGCCGGCTGGTTG
>JBAUMA010000691.1:0-3243 GCA_049578485.1 Specibacter sp. | reverse complement strand
TAAGACAATGTTTGATCCCGTCACATGCTGTGACTTTTTAGGGCGTCTTCAGCCTATCCGCTGAAGCTGGACAAACACTGTTTGTCACCTGCAACCTTACATAATGGTGCCGCCCTCCCCTCGGTGTGGCTCAGTACCCCGGCTTCAGGGAGGCTATCAATTCATCCACGCGTGGATCGGTGTTCAGGAACGGATCCTTGCACAGGATGGTCTGGTGGGAGCGGTCGTTGAGCTTCAGATGCACCCAATCCACCGTGTAGTCCCGGCCGGAGTCGCGCGCCGCGGACACGAAGCGCCCGCGCAATGCCGCCCGGGTGGTTGCCGGGGCGTTGTCCACGGCCTGGGCGATCGCCTCCGCGGTGGTGACCTTCGCCGCCGCTCCCCTGCGCTCAAGCAGGTTGAAGAGGCCGCGGTCCGGGGAAATGTCGTGGTAGCGCAAGTCCAGTTGTGCCACGTCGGCCGAGCCCATGTCCACGTCGTGGCGGTTCGCGTACGCCGACAGCAGCTTGTGCTTGATGGCCCAGTCGATCTCCGTGTCAATGGCCGAATAGTTTTGCGTTTCAATGGCGTCGAGGGTCCGCTCCCACAAGTCCAGAATGCGGGGAACCTGGTCGTTGTGGGCCCCGTGGGAACGGACAAAGGCGCTGACCTTTTCCAGGTAGTGGCGTTGGATCCCAATGGCGTTCATGGTGCGCCCGTCGGCCATCTTCACCGCATGCTTGCCGGTGATGTCGTGGGAAATTTCGCGGATGCTGCGAATCGGGTTTTCCATGCGCATGTCGGTCATGATGGTGCCGGCCTCGATCATGCGCAGGATCAAATCGACCGTACCCACTTTGAGCAAGGTGGTGGTTTCGGACATGTTGGAGTCGCCCACGATGACATGCAGGCGCCGGTACAGCTCGGCGTCGGCGTGGGGTTCGTCGCGGGTGTTGATGATGGGCCGCGACCGGGTGGTGGCCGAGGAGACGCCCTCCCAGATGTGGTCGGCCCTTTGCGAGAAGGCGTAGTGGCCGCCCTGTTGGGCACCCAGGACCTTGCCGGCCCCGGCAATGAGCTGGCGGGTCACCAGGAACGGGATCAGGATTTCCGCGACCCGGTTGAATTCCCCGCGCCGGGTGATGAGGTAGTTTTCGTGGCTGCCGTAGGAGTTGCCGGCGGAGTCAACATTGTTCTTGAACAAGAAGATCTTTCCGCCGTAGCCTTCCAGGGCCAGGCGCGACTGTGCCTCGGTCACCAGCTCGTGCAGTATCAATTCGCCGGCCCGGTCGTGGGCGATGAGTTGTTCCAGGCCGTCACATTCGGCGGTGGCATATTCGGGGTGGGAGCCCACATCCAGGTACAGCCGCGATCCGTTGGGCAGGAACACGTTGGAGGACCTCCCCCAGCTCACCACCTTGCGAAACAGGTACCGGGCCACCTCCTCGGGCGACAACGGCCGGGAGCCGGGTGCCGAGTAGGCGATGCCGAATTCCGTTTCAATGCCAAAAATGCGCCGGTCCACGCCTAGCCCCGTCCGTTCGTTGCCAAAATCCCTGCCAATTCGGCGGCACCAAGCCGCCTGAAAGCCCTGTGGGTGCCGCGCACCTCGCGCACATTGCGTTCGAGCACGGCAACTTCCAGCGCGTCCGGACCTACCGGTTCCGGGGTGCCGCCGCCTTCGGCCACTGCATGGGAGGACGTCAGTGCCGCCACGGCCCACACAAGGGCTTGGCCCAGTTCGGCGCCGGGGGCCCACGCATCCGCAAGGGTCTGCTGGACGGTCTCGGCCCGCCCGCCCATGCCCAGGAACCCCGATTCGTCGGCGATCGAGCCGTCAAACGTCAACCGGAAAATATGGTCCTGCGCTTGGCTGGCACCCACCTCGGCCACCGCCAGTTCCACCTCAAACGGTTTTTGCTCGGCGGTGAAGACCGTGCCAAGGCTTTGGGCGTAGACGCTGGCCAGCCCGCGGGCGCTGACGTCGGCACGGTCGTAGGAGTAGCCGCGGACATCGGCGTACCGCACGCCGGCTTGCCGCAGGCTTTCAAATTCGTTGTACTTGCCGACCGCCGCAAAGCCGATGCTGTCGTAGATCTCACCGATCTTGTGGAGGGTCGGTGAAGGGTTTTCGGCCACCAGGGCAATGCCGTCGCGGTAGCTGACCACCACCACCGAGCGGCCGCGGGCAATACCCTTGCGGGCGAAGTCGGCCCGGTCCTTCATCATTTGTTCGGGGGAAACATAGAATTGCTGCGCCATGCTAGGCCTCCCGTCCTTCTATGGTGCGCCGGTTCACGATCTCGGCCACCACGGAAGCCAACTGTTCGGCACCCACCCTTTTGGCGCCGTCGTCCGTCACGGTGTAAACCACCGGCCACAACTTGCGGATGAGGTCGGGCCCGCCGGTTGCCGAGTCGTCGTCGGAGGCGTCAACAAGTGCCTCAACCGCCACAGCCACAGCGGAGTTTTCGTCCAGCTCGGGGCGCCACAGCTTCTTCAGGGCACCGCGGGCAAACACGGATCCGGAACCGACGCTGTGGTGCTCGAGTTCTTCGTACCGCCCGCCCGTGACGTCGTAGGAGAAGAGGCGGCCCCGCGAGCCCGAGGCTTCCATGCCGGCAAAGAGCGGGACAACGGAGAGTCCCTGCAGGGCCATGGGGAGGTTGGCCCTGATCATGGCGCCGAGCCGGTTGGCCTTGCCCTCCAGGCTCAGCAGGGTGCCCTCGATTTTTTCGTAGTGTTCCAGTTCCACCTGGAACAACCGCACGATGTCCACCGCGATCCCGGCGGTCCCGGCGATGCCGAGCACCGAGAACCGATCCGCGGGGAACACTTTTTCAATGTGCCGGTTGGCGATCATCGAGCCCATGGTGGCGCGCCTGTCGCCGGCCATCAGCACGCCGCCGGCGTACGTCAGTGCCACGATCGTGGTGCCGTGCGGGGTTGGCGGCATTTGGCCGGCCGGCAGCGTGCCGCCGAAAGGCAGCAGTGCCGGGTTCGTCTGGCTCACATAGTCCAGGAACGACGACGACCCGGAGGCCACCAGCGACGGCAGGGCACCCCTTTGCGCGGCGTCCACGATTTGCTACTGCCCGCCCTTTTGGACGAACCCGCGCACAAACTCCTCGGCGTTGGATTCCAGCACGCCGTCAATCTCATCCAGCAGGTCATCGACGCCGGAGGTGGCCGCCTGGGCGGCCGCCGAGTCCGGGGCCGGAGCGGGCAGCGGAGCTTCCTCTACTGCTTCTTCCTCCGTATGGG
>JBAUMA010000690.1:0-15088 GCA_049578485.1 Specibacter sp. | reverse complement strand
AGTTCCAGCAGCGCTTCCGCAAGGACGTTGTCATCGACATGGTCTGCTACCGCCGCCGCGGCCACAACGAGGGTGATGACCCCTCGATGACGCAGCCTTTGATGTACAACCTGATCGAGGCCAAGCGTTCCGTCCGCCGCCTGTACACCGAGGCGCTGATCGGCCGCGGGGACATCACCGAAGAGGAGGCCACGCAGCTGCTGCGCGACTACCAGGAACGCCTCGAGCGCGTCTTTGCCGAAACGCATGCCGCGCAGACGTCCCCGATCCCGATCATCACCAAGGATGCACAGGCCGTCTCCGACCTGGAACGTCCGATCGCTCAGCAGTCCGACGGCGGCGTGAACGATCCCAAGGTCACCGCGATCTCGGCCGACATGCTGGCAAGCATCGGTGCCGCCCACACGGCGATTCCCGAAGGCTTCACGGTCCACCAGAAGTTGAAGTCGCTCCTGGAAAAGCGCGAGGCGATGTCCCGCGAAGGCGGCATCGACTGGGGCTTTGGCGAGCTTGCCGCCTTTGGTTCGCTCCTGCTCGAGGGCGTCCCGATCCGCATGGCCGGCCAGGACTCCCGCCGTGGCACGTTCGTGCAGCGCCATGCGGTGTTCCACGACCGTGCCAACGGCAACGTGTGGACGCCGATCACCGGCCTGAGCGACAGCCAGGCCAAGCTGTGGATCTACGATTCACTGTTGAGCGAATACGCCGCCATGGGCTTTGAGTACGGCTACTCGGTGGAACGTCCCGACGCCCTGGTCATCTGGGAGGCACAGTTTGGCGACTTCGCCAACGGCGCCCAGACGGTCATGGATGAGTTCATCTCCTCCGCCGAGCAAAAGTGGGGCCAGCGTTCATCGCTGGTGCTCATGCTGCCGCACGGTTACGAGGGCCAGGGCCCGGACCACTCCTCTGCACGCATTGAGCGCTACCTGCAGATGTGCGCCGAGGACAACATGATCGTGGCCAACCCGACCACGCCGGCGTCGCACTTCCACCTGTTGCGCCGCCAGGCGTACAGCCGCCCCCGCAAGCCGCTGATCATCTTCACCCCGAAGCAGCTGCTGCGCCTGAAGGCTGCCGCTTCCAGCGTCGAGGACTTCACGACCGGCGGCTTCCGTCCGGTCATTGGCGACCACGCCAAGGTGGACGGCAACGCCGTGGACCGCGTGATCCTGGTATCGGGGCGCCTGTACTACGATCTTCTCGCCGAGCGCGAGAAGAACGGGGACACCAAGGCCGCCATCATCCGAGTGGAGCAGCTGTACCCGCTCCCGCTGGAGGAGATCAAGGCCGAACTGGCCAAGTACCCGAACGCCGAGATCGTGTGGGCACAGGACGAGCCCGCCAACCAGGGTCCCTGGCCGTTCATGGGCCTGAACCTGGCCCCCGAGCTGGAGAAGAAGCTGGGCAGGGCCTCGCGTCCGGCGTCGGCCGCCACGGCAACGGGCTCGGCCAAGATGCACGCCGTGGAGCAGACCCTGCTCCTGAAGCAAGCATTCGAGCGTAACTAGAGCACTTCAGATGCCCGGTCTGCTTATCAGGCCGGGCATCTTTCATTTGATGTGAGCGAGGAAAGGGGCACCGTGGAAAAGCGGGAGCTGCGAATTGTGGCCGTTGGGGACGAGCTGGTTGCCGGAGTCGGCGATCCGCGCGCACTGGGCTGGCTTGGCCGGGTACTTGCACGGACACCGCAGGAGAACATCTCCGTGGAGCCGTACGTCATGGCATGCCCAAAGGAAGGCACCGAGGCCCTGGCCGGCCGCTGGCTCCAGGAGGCCGGCAAACGTTTTGACGACCTCCACGAGAACCGTTTGGTCATTGGCCTCTCCGGTCGTGACATCGGCTACGGGCTTTCAACGGCACGCAGCCGGCTGAACCTGGCGAACATCCTCGACGGCGCCACCCAGCTGAGCATCCCGGTCTTCGTCGTGGGCCCGCCGCCGTCGCTGGATCCGGCCCTGAACCGCAAACTGGCGGAGTTGAACACGGCCTTTGCCGACGTCACCACACGCCGCAAGCACCACTATGTGGACACGTTCTCGCCGCTGCAAAACCATGAGCAGTGGCGCAACGACGTCGCCGTGAACAACGGCTCACCCGGGCAGGCCGGCTACGGGCTCATGGCGTGGCTGGTGCTCCACCGCGGTTGGTACCAGTGGTTGGACCTGCCCGAGGCAAGCTAGCCCCTCTTCCGTGTGCCGGTTAGGTTAGCCGGTGCGAGGTATGGGAGACTAGAGGGCAGATATTATTCGGATCTTTTCAAAGATTGGAGGCAGCCATGTCAAAGCGTTCACGCAAGCGTCGGGATCGTAAGAGTGGCGGCGCGAACCACGGTAAGCGCCCCAACACGTAAGTCTCGGCTTAAGTGCACAAAGCCCGTCCCGCCAGTTTGGCGGGACGGGCTTTTGCGTGCCGGAACCGGGCACCAAACATGCGCCTCTGCCTTCAAAAGCTAAACTGGGGCCATCCCGCCGCCTTGGACCATGGCGGGTCTAAGGAGATGGGCATTTCCATGACAGCGGTTCCCCCCAACATTCCCGCCCACCGCAAATCCGGGCGGACGGCGTCGAGCCTGCACGCGTACCGGCCGGCACAACCGCGCGGCAGCGTCCTGAATGACATCGTCGGCAGGGAGGACATCGTGCGGCTTGTGGAGGCGTTCTACACGAGGGCGTTTGCCGATGACCTGATTGGCCACATTTTTACCGACGTGGTCCACATGGACCTGGCCCGGCACATGCCCATCATGGCCGACTTTTGGCAGACCGTACTGTTCCGCGCGGGCTTGTACAACCGCAACGCGCTGGCCATCCACTTCGACATCGATGCGAAGGAACCGCTGACGCCGGAACTCTTCAACCGGTGGTTGGAGCTGTGGGTGTCCACGGTGGATGGGATGTTCAGCGGGGAGAAAGCGGAGCTGGCGAAAGTTCAGGCCCACCGCATTGCCGGCTCCATGCACCGCCGCGTCACCGGCCGGCCGGCAAGTGGGAACACCACCATCACGGTGCGCCCGGCCAAGGACTAAAAACTAGACTTCCGCGGGCCGGCCCTCATGGAGCCGGGCCAGGATGGCAGCCTTGAGCGTCTCGGGGGCGGCCTCCTTGCAGGAACGCTTGACCACCGTGCGAATGACGCACTCGAGGTCGTATTCGTGGGCGCAGTCGGTGCACCCGTCCAGGTGAACCTTGATCTCGATCAGGTCTTCACGGGACAGCGCACCGTCAAGGTACTCATAAATGCGGCCGACGCGCGCATCGTCGCAATCGCCCAGGCTCTGGCAGTCGCCCATGGTTATTTCTCCGTTTCCTTAAGTTCACTCGCGTCGCCCTTGGCGTAGCCGCGTTCCACTGCATAGTCGGCAAGCATGTCTCGCAACAACTTCCGCCCCCGGTGCAGCCGTGACATCACGGTGCCGATGGGGGTGTTCATGATCTCTGATATTTCCTTGTAGGCAAAGCCTTCGACGTCGGCAAAATACACGGCCAGCCGGAATTCCTCCGGGATGGCCTGCAAGGCACTTTTGACGTCGGAATCCGGCAGATGGTCCAGCGCATCTGCCTCCGCCGACCGCAGTCCGCGGGAGGTGTGGGACTCGGCCCGGGCCAACTGCCAGTCCTCGATCGCATCCGCATTCGACTGCAGGGGCTCGCGCTGGCGCTTGCGGTACAAGTTGATGTACGTGTTGGTCAGGATCCGGTACAGCCACGCCTTCAGGTTCGTGCCGGGCTTGTACTGGTGGAATGCCGAGAACGCCTTGGTGTAGGCCTCCTGCACCAGGTCCTCCGCGTCACTGGGGTTGCGGGCCATACGCATGGCGGCCGAATACAGCTGGTCGACATATTGCATGGCGTCGCGTTCAAATCGTGCGCGGCGGTCCTCAACGCTTTCGGCGGCAACATCAACTGCCGCCACGTCGGTATTCTCCACGGGGGTATTCTCCGCGGGCAGATTTTCCTTGGGGGTGCCACGCACCGGCTCGGAAGCGGACTCGAGAACTTGCTCAGGCTCGGAAATGTTCATCACAGAGAAGTCTACTGTCAGTGTCTGCATTGCCGCCCTTCCAAAGTCGTGTGTTCGCCGTCCCGGTGCCGTCACCAGTTCATTGTGCTACCAGTGCAAACCCGGCCGCGGCGTCGGATATTCCGCAAACTCCGCGCCAAAGTGCGAGACTTAGATCAAGCATGAACACCCTGCACCCGGCCCCGGCCGGGCGGGGCATGTTCACGTCCCTTTTAGAAGGAGGCCTCCTTGTCCATTGTTCGCGTACTTGCCCGCCCCATGCTCGCCTCGTCCTTCATCCTGTCCGGCCTTGACCGGATGCGCCATGCAGACCAGACTGCGGAGCAGCTCTCCCCGGTCCTGGGCCGGATTTCGGCGGCACTGCCCGTGGAAGCCAGTGAGAAAAACCTGGCCCGGATCGTGGCGGGCACGCAGCTGGGTGCCGGTGTGCTGCTGGCCACCGGGAAGTTCTCCCGCCCCGCCGCCGTCCTGCTGGCCCTGACGGCCGGCCTGACCACGGTGGTGGAATACCGAAGCGCACCCATCTCGACCAAGGAAGGCAAGGCACACCGCCGCAGCCAGCTGGCCAAGAACATCGGCCTGCTGGGCGGGGCCCTGCTGGCCAGCGTCGACACGGCCGGCCGCCCCGGCCTGGCCTGGCGCGCCGGACGACTGATCGATTCGGGCAAGAAGACCACCGCCAAGCAGTTGAAGAACGCGGACAAGAGCGTTCGCGCCCTTGCCCACGACGTGACAGGACAGTAAACGCCCCATGATTTCCGCCCCTTGGCCCGCACCGTTTGCACCGACACCCCTGGATGCGACGGTCACCATTCCGGCGTCCAAGTCGCTGACCAACCGGTTCCTGGTTTTGGCCGCCCTGGCCGATGGTCCGTCCCGCCTGCGTGCACCCTTGCACTCGCGCGATTCGGCCCTGATGGTTGCGGCGCTGCGTTCCCTGGGCGCAGGAATTGAGGAAGTGGCCGGCGACGGCGACTTCGGCCCCGACCTGCTGGTTACCCCGATCGACACGGCCGCGGCTCTGGCCGCCGGCACCTCGGTGGACTGCGGGCTGGCCGGTACCGTGATGCGCTTTGTGCCGCCCATTGCGGCCCTGTTGAACGGTACCGTGGCGTTCGACGGCGATCCCTCGGCCAGGGTGCGTCCCATGGGCGCCGTGGTGGATGCCTTGCAGGGACTAAACGTTGCCCTCTCCGGCGACGGCGTAGCCGAAGGTCTCCTGCCGTTCACCGTCCACGGCACCGGCGAGGTGGCCGGCGGGCGCCTCGTGGTCGATGCCAGCGGCTCCTCACAGTTTGTTTCGGCGCTGCTGCTGGTCGGTGCACGCTTCACCAACGGCCTCCACCTGGAACACGTGGGCAAGCCCGTCCCCAGCCTTGACCACATTGCCATGACCGTTGAGGTGCTCCGCTCGGTGGGCGTCACGGTGGATGACTCCGTGCCCAACCACTGGCGCGTCTCCCCCGGCCCCATCGATTCCTTCGACAGGGTCATGGAACAGGACCTCTCCAATGCCGGACCGTTCCTTGCCGCCGCCCTGGCCACCAGGGGAACGGTGCGAGTACGCAACTGGCCCACGGAAACAACCCAGGTTGGTGCCAAGTGGCAGCAGATCCTTGCCCGGTTCGGCGCCGACGTCTCCTTTGACGACGGCGTCCTGACGGTGACGGGCGGCGCCGAGATCCACGGCGTCGAGCTCGCCGACACGAGCGAGCTGGCCCCCACCGTCGCAGCCCTGTGCGCCCTGGCAACGGGCCCCTCCACGCTGAGCGGGATCGCGCATTTGCGCGGACACGAAACGGACCGCCTCGCGGCCCTCGTGGCGGAGATCAACGCCCTCGGCGGCAACGCCGTCGAAACCGCGGATGGGTTGAAAATCACGCCCGCCCCTCTGCACGGCGGACTGTTCCACAGCTATGAGGACCACCGCATGGCCACGGCAGGGGCCATCATCGGCCTCGCCGTGGACGGTGTCGAGGTTGAGGACATTGGCACCACTGCCAAGACCATGCCCGAATTCCCGCAACTGTGGCAGGCCCTGCTCCAACAAACCACGGCGGTTGAAGCGTAATCGCCATGGCTACTGACTACAGCAACTGGGACGAATCCGATGTCAGGGTCCGCGCGAACAAGAAGGGCAGCCGGCCGCGCACCAAGGACCGCCCCGCCTACGAGGACGCCGTCATTGGCCGGATCATCACGGTGGACCGCGGCAGGTACACGGCAATCGTGGATGAAGACGAGCCCACGGAACGGGTGCTCATTGCGGCCCGGGCCAGGGAACTGCGCCGCTCCCCCGTGGTGGCCGGCGACTTCGTGGCCCTGGTCGGCGACACCTCCGGCAGCCCAGACACCCTCTCCCGCCTGGTGCGGGTGCAGGAACGGCGCACGCTGCTGCGCCGCAGCGCCGACGACACCGACCCCGTGGAACGTGTGGTGGTGGCCAATGCCGACCAGCTGGTCATCGTGGTGGCCGCCGCCAACCCGGAACCACGCACGGGCTTCATCGACCGCGCCCTCGTTGCCGCCTACGATTCCGGCATCTCCCCGATCCTGCTCATCACCAAGGCCGATATCAAGGACCCCGCCGAGTTGCTCGCCAACTACGAGCACCTGGACATGACGGTGGTCATCAGCCGCACGGCCTCCGTGGGGGCCGCCGATGCGGCCTCAGCCATCGACGCCCGCAGCGACGACGGCGACTCCGCGCTCCTGGCCGGCGGCGCGGTCGAACAGCTGCGCGAATACCTTGACGGCAAGGTCAGCGTCATGGTGGGGCACTCCGGCGTCGGCAAGTCCACCATGGTCAATGCGCTCACCGGCTCGCAGCGGGCCACCGGCGGCGTGAATGCCGTGACGGGGCGCGGACGGCACACTTCCTCCTCGGCCCTTGCGCTGCGCCTGCAGGACGGGGTGCCGAGGTCCTGGATCATCGATACGCCCGGTATCCGCTCCTTTGGCCTGGCCCACGTGGACGCCGACAGGATCCTGCAGGCGTTCCCCGACCTGCAGCCCGGAACCGACGACTGCGAACGCGGCTGCAAGCACGACAGTGCGGCCGTCAACTGCGGACTGGACCCGTACGTGGCGCAGGGCCATGCCGGCGACGCCGGACCGGCCAGGCTGGCGTCCCTGCGGCGCCTGCTGGGCACCAGCGACCGCACCGAGGGCCGCGCCGAGGCCAAGGAACTGGGCACCACCGCTTAGACCCGGGGGTCGACCCCACCCCGTGCTCCCGCACTATTGCGCCATTTACCGATAGCGTGTTGCCTATGACTGTCCAACCCCAGACGTACAACGATGATCTCCGCCTGGCCCACGTTTTGGCCGACACCGTTGATTCCCTGACCATGTCGCGCTTCAGGGCCCTTGACCTGCAGATTGAGACCAAGCCGGACCTCACCCCCGTTACGGATGCGGACAAGACGGCCGAGGAGTCCATCCGCAGCCAGCTTTCCCGGGTCCGGCCGCGCGACGCGGTGCTGGGTGAGGAGTTCGGCAGCAGCGGCCACGGTTCACGGCGCTGGATCATCGACCCGATCGACGGCACGAAGAACTTTGTGCGCGGAGTGCCGGTCTGGGCCACGCTGATCGCACTGGTCGACGAGGGCCGTCCCGTGGTTGGCCTGGTCAGCGCCCCGGCCTTGGGCAAGCGCTGGTGGGCCGCGGAAGGGACGGGCGCCTACATGGGCAAGTCGCTGGCCGCCGCCACGCGCATCCGGGTCTCCAACGTCTCTGAACTCGCCGACGCCTCCCTGTCATACTCCTCCCTGTCGGGCTGGGCCGAACGCGGCAACCGGGAGGAATTCCTGGGACTCACGGACGATGTCTGGCGCACCCGCGCCTACGGTGATTTCTGGTCGTACTGCATGGTGGCCGAGGGCGCCGTGGACATTGCCTGCGAGCCCGAGCTGAACCTGTACGACATGGCGGCACTGGTGCCGATCGTCACGGAGGCCGGCGGGCGGTTCACCTCTCTCGAGGGTGTGGACGGCCCCTTTGGCGGCAACGCCCTGGCCACCAATTCCATCCTGCACACCGAGGTCCTGCGCCGCCTGAACCCGGGGTGGGACGACCTTCTCTAACCCAGGTGAAGCTGGGCTTTATTGAGTGCGACGGCGGTCACCGCCGTCGCACTTTTTTGTCCGGTGGCGCCGTTGCCCGCCGGCGTCAAGCGGCGTAATAAATGCGTCCGGGCGGGCACATCCAGTAATCTTTTGGGCATAGGTCACGAGTGCCAGCGCTAAACCCCGGTTTGCTGGCCGGCAACCCTCCTTTCGCGGCGGGGTGCCCCGGGTGACGACCTGGCCAGGCCGGAGCGGTCATGGCAAGCGCGGATTTTTTGTCCCCTGCCCAAGGGCCGGCGGGCGAACAAGTCCTTCCGTCAAAGGAAGCCTCATGAGTTCTGCCATTCTCGAAAAGACGTCCATTTCTGCTGCCCCGCTGCTGCCCGTGGTGGGCCACGAGCTGGCCGCCCCGCTGATCCAGGGCGGCACCGTGCGGTATGCCAACTTGGACTACGCGGCCTCAGCACCGGCGGTGGAGGCGGTCGCCGCACACCTGGCCGAGGTGTTGCCCTACTACGCCAGCGTGCACCGCGGCGCCGGATTCGCCTCCCAAGTCAGCACCTCGGTCTACGAAAACGCCCGGCACATTGTGGCGGATTTCGTGGGCGCCCGGGCCGATGACACCGTCATCTTCACCCGGAACACCACCGATTCACTCAACCTGCTGGCCGGCTGCGTGCAGTCGATCCTGTCGGAGAACGGCAACGCCCCCGGCCCGTCCAACGCGCACGGCGAGGTGCTGTACCTGGACATTGAACACCATGCGAACCTGCTGCCGTGGCAGGGGTTGCCGCACCGATCCGTGGTGGCTGGGGAAACGATTTCTTCCACGCTGGCCCGGGTGGAGACGCAGTTGCGGGCCGGCAACGTGCTCCTGCTGGCCGTCACGGGCGCCTCAAACGTCACCGGCGAGGTGCTGCCGATTGCCGAGCTGTCCGCCCTGGCCCACGAGTACGACGCCCGCATCGTGGTGGACGCCGCCCAGCTCGCACCGCACCGCCGCATCGACATTGCCCGCGACGGCATCGACTATGTCGCCTTCTCCGGCCACAAGCTCTATGCCCCGTTTGGCGCCGGCGTGCTGGTGGGCCGTCCTGACTGGCTCGACGCCGGCAAGCCGCACCTGGCCGGCGGCGGGGCCGTCACCGAGGTCCGGCTGGAATCGGTGAACTGGACCGAGGGTCCGGCACGGCACGAGGCCGGCTCCCCCAACGTCCTGGGCGCTGCCACCCTGGCGCGTGCCGCCCAGGTCCTGGCCGCCCTGGATGCAGAGCAGTGGCACAGCCACGAACAACAGCTGCGCGAACACCTGGTGTCGGGGCTTGAGGCACTTGAAGGCGTCAGCGTGCACCAGTTGTTTTCCGACGCGGCCACCCACCCGGGCTGCGGCAGCATCGGCGTCGTGAACTTCTCCATTGCCGGGTACGACGCCGGGCTGGTTGCGGCCTACCTGTCCGCCGAGCACGGCGTGGGTGTCCGTGACGGTAAATTCTGCGCCCACCCGCTGCTGCGCCGCCTCGGACTGCCGTCCGGCTCCCTGCGGGCCAGCTTTGGGGTGGGCTCGCGGCTCGACGACGCCCAGCGCCTGATCGACGGCGTGGCCTCGCTCCTGCGCAATGGCCTGGGCTGGGACTACGTGGTGGACGCCGGGCGCTGGGTGCCGGCCAACGATTCACGCAGCTACCCGTCGTGGGCGCCCAACACCCCGGGGACCGCCGGCGCCGCACCCTGCGCCACCTGAGACCCCGGCCCTGCCGCCTGCCACGGTAGAGTTGAGCCGGCAAAACGGCACAACTTTCTTTGGGAGCGGCATGGCAGGCACGGGCGGGCCGGTATTTGACAGTGAACGGCGCACCGCAATGGCGGACGCCTTCCAGAGCGGCGGCGAGCACTACCACCAGGTGCGCCCGGGCTATCCGGCAGAGTCCCTCGAGTGGCTGATCGACGGCGCCGCCGGCCCCATCCACGATGTCCTGGATGTGGGCGCCGGAACCGGCAAGTACACGCAGCTGCTGGACGGGCGCGGCTGGCGGGTGACCGCCGTCGACCCTTCCGCCGACATGCTGGCCCAGCTGGCACCCGCCCTTCCGGCGGTGGCCACGCTGGTGGGCAAGGCCGAACACCTTGAACTGCCTGATGCCTCGGCGGATTTGGCCGTCGTGGCGCAGGCCTGGCATTGGTGCGACCCCCTGTCCGCCAGCACGGAGATTGCCCGGGTGCTGCGGCCCGGCGGTGCCCTGGGCCTGGTCTGGAACCAGCTGGACGTCAGCGTCCCCTGGGTCCACCGGCTGGCACGGATCATGCACGCCGGCGATGTCCACAAGCCGGATTTCCGCCCCCAGGTGGGTCCGGAATTTCATGGGCTGGAGAGCCACGAGACCCGGTGGCGGCAGGACCTCACCCCGGAAGACCTGCTGGAACTGGTCAAGTCGCGCAGCTACTTCCTCAAGGCCGACGACGCCGTCCGGGCCAAGGTCCTCGGCAACCTGCGGTGGTACCTCTTTGACCACCTTGGCCATGTCCCGGGCGAGGAACTCCAGCTGCTGTACTTCACCCAAACCTGGCGGGCGCATTCCTGACGCTCGACAATCCGCCCTGGAACGTCCTATGATTTCGGTGTACCTAAATATTTATTTTAGGCCGATCGAAGGATAGTTCATTGCTGGAAACCGCCAAGGCCACGCCCAGCCGCACCCGACGTATCCGGGGCGGACTGTTCTTTCTCTTGGGCCCGGCCTTCGTCGCCGCGATCGCCTACGTGGACCCGGGCAATGTGGCCGCCAACCTCACCTCCGGAGCCAGCTACGGGTACCTGCTGGTGTGGGTTTTGGTGGCGGCCAACATCATGGCCATGCTTGTCCAGTACCAGTCGGCCAAGCTGGGCGTGGTGACGGGAAAGTCATTGCCCCAACTTCTGGGTGAGCGTTTTGGCACCACGGGCCGGCGCCTGTTTTGGGTCCAGGCCGAACTTGTCGCCATGGCCACCGACCTGGCCGAGGTGGTGGGCGGCGCGATTGCCTTGAACCTGCTCTTCGGGGTGCCCCTGCCCGTGGGCGGGCTGATCGTTGGCGTCGCCTCCATGGCACTGCTGACGGTGCAGAACCGTCGCGGCCAACGAAACTTTGAATCCATCATCATCTTCCTGCTGGTCATCATCACCATTGGATTCCTCGCCGGGCTGGTGCTCAGCCCGCCAGACCCCGCGGGCGTCCTGGCCGGCATGGTTCCCCGGTTCCACGGCGCCGACAGCATCCTGCTCGCCGCCGGAATGCTTGGCGCCACCGTGATGCCCCACGCCATCTACCTGCATTCCCAACTGTCCCGCGACAGGCACCCGGACGCCCGAAGCACCCCGGAAAACCTGGCCCGCATCATCAAGGCCACCCGCTGGGACGTTGTGGTGGCCCTGCTGCTGGCCGGTGCCGTCAATATTGGCATGCTGCTGCTGGCCGCATCCACCTTGTCGGGCGTGGCGGGGACGGAGTCCATCGAGGGTGCCCACGCGGCGATCGTCAACAGCCTGGGCCCGGTGATCGGCGTCGTCTTTGCCGTTGGGCTGCTGGCATCGGGACTGGCCTCCACCTCGGTGGGCGCCTACGCCGGGGCCAGCATCATGAACGGCCTGCTCAAGGTGCGGATCCCCCTGCTGGCACGCCGGGTTGTCAGCCTGATTCCGGCCCTGATCCTGCTGGCGGCCGGCGTCGACGCCACGTGGGCCTTGATCGTCAGCCAGATCGTGCTCAGCTTCGGCATCCCGTTCGCCCTGGTCCCGCTCCTGCGCCTGACCTCGGATGCAAAACTCATGGGCGTCCATCGTGACGGGCTCCCCCTGCGGCTTGCCGCGGTGGCAAGCGTGCTGTTGATCGTCTCGCTCAATGCTGTCCTGTTGTGGCTGACCTTCAGCGGTCGGGCGTAACCGGTAGGCTGGAGGACGTGAAACCACCCCCCACCTCCTCGAGCATAGAAGACTATGTCAAGGTCATCTATGCCTTCACCGAGTGGCAGGACAAGCCCATCACCTCAACCCAGCTGGCAGTCCGGCTCGGCGTGGCCAACTCCTCGGTGTCCGAAATGGTCCGCAAGCTCAAGGACCAGGGCTTGGTGGACCACCAGCCCTACAGCCCCATCCACCTCACCGTGGCCGGCTTGTCGCTGGCCCTGTCCATGGTCCGGCGGCACAGGCTGTTGGAGACGTACCTGGTCCGGGAGCTGGGCTACACCTGGGACGAGGTCCATGACGAGGCCGAACAATTGGAACATGCCGTCTCCGAGACGTTCATTGAACGCATGGCAGCCAAGTTGGGCAATCCCACCCGGGACCCCCACGGCGATCCCATCCCCGACGTCCACGGGCGCATCACCATGCCACCCTCGCACCGCCTCGACGAGCTGGATCCCGGCCACCGGGGCCGGGTCAGCCGCATCAGCGACCATGACCCCGAGCTGCTGCGCTACTTTGAACAGCACGGCATCGGCGTCGATACGGAACTTCAAATAGTGGGCCGGCGCCCCTTCGGCGGCACGTTGGAGGTCCTCAAATTTGGCGCCGCAGGCGTGCCCGCTGCCAAGGACGACGCCGTCCGGCTGGACCTGGGCGATGAAGCGGCGGCATCGCTGTGGTTGGCCACCGAGGCAAGCCATCCCGGGTGCACCGTCGCCGAGCTCACCGGCGGCACTCTGATGAGCCCGCACGCCGATCCCCAATAAGGGGGGTCCGCAGTCCCTAAGGACGGGCAGGCAGGAGCTTCCCGGCCGCGAACCACATGGCGGACACCACCAGCATCACCACGCCAAGGACGGGAGTCCCTGCCGACAGCAGGGCCACCCCAGCCAGCAGGAAGATCCCCAACGACGCCCAGTTGACGGCATTTTCCGATAGCCGGCGTTCGCTGCGCGGAGCCATGAAGATGCCCCATAGGACCACCACCACCGCCGGTACGCCAATGCCGACCACCAAGTTTAACGGGTAGGCCTGCCGGAAGCCCCAATAAAAGAAGGCGGCCACCATGGCAACTTCCAGGGCAAAACCGATACCGGCCAGCACCATGGCACTGGCGGCCATGGTCGGGCCAGCAGCCCCTGTCTTGGCAACCTCTGCGGCGCGCCGTCCCATAAGATCCCTGTCCTACTCGTGATTCTTCGTCATGGCTGCGGGTCGATCTGCCCTGCCATCAACTGCAAGGCCGTCGTTGGCCCGGATTTCCAGGCCGAAGGTGTCCAGTCCCCACGCGATCATATCCGGCACCAGCGCTGCTCCGGAACTCGAGACTCGCGTCAAGGAGTGGCCGGACGCCTCAGTGGAGGCTGCCGCCATCGCCGCGTAAAGTCCAGCCGGGGCGGCAAAGTGGGTGACGTGGAACTTCTCAAGGACTGCCCAGATGAGTCCGGGGGTGGTTCTGCCGGACAGCATCAGCAAGCGCGTCCCTGACGCCAAGGGTGCCAGGAGCTCAAGGTACGGCCCGAGGCGACTCTCGGGGTCGGGCACACGCCACAACGTGTCACCGGGCCGGGCGGCCAGGCCGAATTCGTCGTTGGCCGCCAACAGGCCCACGAATCCCAGGGATATCGTCACGCCCCTGGCCGGGCTGTTGGCGCCGAAAATCTGCATCACCGTGCCGTCGCCGCCCACGGCGACCGGACCGGCGTCGTGCCCGGCATCGCCGGCAAACTGGCCGCGACCGTCCACCATCTCCGCATAGGAGACGTCGTAGCCAAATGCTTCGCCCCCGGCCACTACGACCAACGGAGAGGCGTCGTTGGGGATCTCTCCCGCCGGCAGCAGCGTGCGTCGCAGCGCGGCGTCGCAGAGCGCCAAGCGCGCACCGGCGGCCTGGAGCTGGGAGGCGATCGCGTCGTGGGCCGAAGCGGTGGACAAAGGCACTGCCACGGCACCGAGCCGCCAGATGCCCAGCAACGCCACTACCAGGTCTGCGGACTGGCCCATCAGCGTGGCCACATGGTCCCCGCGGCGAACGCCCAGGGTGCTTAAAGCAGCAGCGAACCGCGCGGATTTCTCGCGCAGTTCGCCGTACGTCACATCAATGAAATTCAGGTCCGCGGCAATCACGCTTAGCGCGATGCCGGCGGCCGGGTGCCTGTCGCACAAAAGTTCGGCGGCGTTGGCCCCGGGCACGGCAAAAGCGTCCAGGGGTTCCCGAACACGATCTTGTGCGGCCATGCCTCTTTACGTCCTCTTGCCGTGTGCGCCCGTCCCGTGGGATCCGGGCGCAGATCAAAAGGGTCTTAGCCTTCGCAGTCCTTGCAGAACAGCATGCCATTCTTTTCGCGGGCAACCTGGCTGCGGTGGCGGACCAGGAAGCAGGAGGAACACGTAAATTCATCGTCCTGTGCCGGGATGACCTGGACAACGAGTTCCTCGTTGGAGAGGTCGGCGCCGGGCAGATCCATGCCTTCGGCCGTGTCAGAATCCTCGACGTCGATGTGCGCCGTCTGGGCGCCACCGCGCTGCACCTGCAGAGCCTGCAGCGACTCTGTCTCGTGGTCTTCGTCCTTGTTGCGTGGTGCGTCGTAATCCGTTGCCATGCGGTTTTCAAACTCCTGAAGTGCTGGTGGTTTCGGCGGGGTATTTCAGCGCCCCATCCTAGCCCCTCAAAGCAGGATTTGCGCCCTTAATTCCCTCTTGTTTTCCCACAGCATAGGGTACGCCAAAGCATTTTTCGTACGAATGCGCCAAAAGAGCCTTGTTTTCGCCCATTTATCACGTTTTACTGTGTCAAGTCTCACGTGCTTCGGCAGCCGTTTTTGCCCCTCGTACGGGCGGAAAGGGGCGACGACGGAACGGCTGCGGCGCGGGCCATTCGCGGCGTTCAGCGGTACGCCCTATCCTTGAGGGAACATGGCAAACAACTCTTCTTCACAACCGTCGCTCAACCGCCGGCAAATTGCCCAGGCGTTGAACATTCCGCCCGAGATGGCCGCGCGGAACGGCATACCCTCGCGCATGAAAGCCGCCGGTGTCGCCGAACTTGACGCGAACC
>JBAUMA010000689.1:0-1872 GCA_049578485.1 Specibacter sp. | reverse complement strand
GTCCACAGGTTGGTGGTGGTCCAGTAGATGAGCACACCGATGGGGAAGTTCACGCCACCAATGCCGAATACCAGCGGCAGCACGTAGAGCATCATCTTCTGCTGGCGCATGAACGGGCCCGCCATGGCTTCTTCAGACATGTTCTTGGACATGATCTGCTTCTGCGTGATGAACTGCGAGGCGATCATGGCAACGATCATCACGATCGACAGTGCCGCAATGGCGAATGTCAGGTTGCCGCCCTGCATGGAAGGCAGGTGTGCGTCGGAGAGGCGGGCGCCGAAGATGGTGGCCGAATCGAACTGGGCCACCTGATCATGGGTCATGGCGCCGATGCCCTTGGTTTCCTCGTTGGCCTTGGCCACGCCGGACAGCACCTGGAACAGGGAGAAGAAGAACGGCATCTGGATCAGCATTGGCAGGCAGGCCGAGAACGGGTTGGTCCCGTGCTCCTTGTACAGGGCCATCTGTTCCTGGCCCATGGCCTGGCGGGACAGCTGGTCGGTCTTGCCCTTGTACTTGGCCTGCAGCTTCTTCATGTCAGGCTGAAGTGCCTGCATGCCGCGTTGCGCCTTGATTTGCTTGACGAAGACAGGAATCAGTGCCGCGCGGATCACGAGCACCAGGCCGATGATGGCCAGCGTCCACGTGACACCGGAAGCGGCGTCCATCCCCAGCCATGTCAGGACGTCATGGAAGGAAACCATGATCCATGACACGACCCATTTAAAGGGGAACAGAATTGTGTCGAAGAAACCCATATTTCTTTATCTATCTCCTCAAGCCGCTTCGCGGCCTTGTGTTGCCTGTTGCTTGGCCAGAAAAACCTGCGGATGATTCAGCTGGACAATGAGGGGCACCGTGGAAGGGTCATCCCAATCAACATTGGCCGGCGAAGGTACCGGATCGAGGCCGCCTGCGCTCCAGGGATGGCAGCGCAGAACCCTGCGCGCAGCGTACCAGCTTCCCTTGACCGCACCGTGAACGGTGACGGCTTCAAGGGCGTAAGCCGAACATGATGGAAAAAACCGGCACACCTGCCCATAAAGGGGTGAGATGACGCGCCGGTACAGCTTTAGAAAGACAATCAGAATGTTGCGGGGAAGATGCCACAGGAAAAGAACGACGGCGGCCAGCCACCTGGGTGCCTTGCCTACGGTTTGTGAGAGGCTCACAAAACATCTTCTCCTTTGGCCCTAATGTTCCTCAGCTGCGGCAGGTGCCGGGGCATCCTGCGCAGCTTCTCCCATTCTCCCGCGCAAGCGGGGGAATGCGGTGGAAAATGCCTTGCGGTAGTCCATGGCCAGCTCGCTGAAGGAGGCGTTGGCGGCGGCAGGCAGAGCCCGCACCACAACGCTTATTCCACAGGGATGCTCTTTGACTGTCGCGACAACTATTTCCCTTAGTCTCCTCTTAACGAGGTTCCGGGTCACAGCGTTCCCAACAGTTTTCGCCACGATGAACCCAACCTGGCTGGGTGCATCCGGAGAAGTGGACACCACATATAACACTACGTTCCGGCGTCCATTGCGGACGCCGGAACGTACAGTATGTGAGAAGTTGGCGGAAGTCCGCATTCTGTTTCTGGTGGCCAGCACCGTGCGATCAACCGCTACTTCACTAGGGCCTGGCGAAATGCCAAGCAGTTATTGTTTAGGCCGACAGCTCTACGCGACCCTTGCCGCGGCGGGCGGCCAGAATGGCGCGGCCGGCGCGGGTGCGCATACGAAGGCGGAAGCCGTGCTTCTTGGCACGACGGCGGTTGTTCGGCTGAAAAGTCCGCTTGCTCACGGTAGTTACTCCAAGACAATCAAAGATGCGCCTTGCCCGCAGCTAACAGGGTAAGAAAGGGGTCGACGCTAAGTATATGGA
>JBAUMA010000688.1:0-18360 GCA_049578485.1 Specibacter sp. | reverse complement strand
CTCATGGGCGGCCGCCAAGGCCTCGTCATGGGCGCTGCCGGCAAGCACCACGTCGGGGGCGCCAAGCACCCAGGTGCCCGGCGCGATGCCGTCGACAAAGGTGACGGCACTGTACTTGCGGGCGCTGCTAAACGGGACGACGCCGGCCGGGTCCGCGGCGGACGTCGACGGATAGGCGCCGGCCAGGGCGGCCGCCGTCGCATTGGCGTTGGGGTGGTTGGCCGACCAGGCAAGGACGCCCTCCCAGCCGGGGACAGGCGCCAGGACGGTGGTCCCGGCCAGTTCCATGCGCCCCTCGGTCAGGGTGCCTGTCTTGTCCAGGCAGACCAGGTCCACCCGGGCCAGGCCCTCCACGGCGGGCAGTTCCTGCACCAGCACGTTGCGCCGGGCCAGGGTTATGGCCGCCATGCCAAAGGAGATGCTGGTCAACAGCACCAGCCCTTCCGGGATCATCGCCACAATGCTGGCCACGGCGCTCACCACGGCAATCCGCCACCGGCCGGTGGCGATCGATTCGGCCCATCCGCCGTGGGCGCTCATCTGGCCGTTGATGACCAGCAGGATGATGGGGATCAGGGCCCAGGCGATGTACAGGATGATCCGGTTGATGGAGTTGCGGATCTCCGAATTGACCAGGGAAAAACGGCGAGCCTCGGCCGTCAGCGCGCTGGCGTAGGACTCCGCACCCACCCGGTGGACGCGGGCGGCGCCGTGCCCGGCCACGACGGCCGAACCGGACAGCGCCGTGTCCCCCGGCTCCTTGACCACGGGGTCGGACTCCCCCGTCAGCAGGGACTCGTCAACTTCGAGGGATTCGGCGGAGAAGATGATGGCGTCGGCCGGGATCTGGTCGCCGGTGCGCAGCAGCAGGACGTCGTCGTGCAGCACATCCGCCACGGCCACGTCGTGTTCGGCGCCTTCACGGCGCACCCGTGCCTTGGGCGCGTGCAGCACCGCCAGCTTGTCCAGGGTCCGTTTGGCCCGGTATTCCTGCACCACGCCGATGGCGGCGTTGGCCAGCACGATGAAGCCAAACAAGGCGTCGCGGGGGTCACCCACCACCAGGACCAGCACCAGGGCGCTGCCCAGGACGGCGTTGAACAGCGTGAAGACGTTGGAGCGCACGATCGCCCAAATGCTGCGGCTGCTTTCGTGCCGCACGGCATTGCTCAGCTCCGCGGCGTGCCGCTCGCGCACTTGCACGGCGTCCAGGCCGTTGCGTTCCAGTGCCACCGGATCCACCGGCAGCAGGCCGGCGCGGGCGTGCGCCAGCGCCGCGCGCCGGTGGTCCTCGCGCCGTTCAGCCAGGACCGTGCCCCGGGGCTTGCTGCGGGTCGGGTCCCGGCTCACGATGCTCCTAGCTGGCTTTGGCGCCCTTGGCAGCAGGGGTCAGCAGCGCCACGGTTTCAACGTGGTGGGTGTGCGGGTACAAATCAAAGGCGCGCAGCTTCTCCAGGGTGTAGCCGGAGGCGGAAAAGTACTGCACGTCGCGGGCGAAGGCCGCCGGGTCGCAGGAGACGTAGGCGATGGCCTTGGGCTTGGTGGCCACTAGTGCGCGCACTGCGCCCTTGCCGGCACCAGCCCGGGGCGGATCAAGCACGACGGCGTCAAAGCGGCGCCGCTGTCCCGAGGGCAGCTTCTCGGCCAGGACGCGTTCGACCCGGCCCTGGACGATCTGGACCTGCTCGGCGGCGTGCAGGTTCTTCCTGGCGTCCCGGCTGGTTCCGGGGGCGCCTTCGACGGACAAGACGCTGCCGCCGGGCCCCACGGCGTCGGCCAGGGGGGCGGTGAACAGCCCGGCGCCCGCGTACAGATCGGCTACCGAGGCGCCGTCGTCGAGGTACCCTCCGGCCAGCAGGTAGCCAATGGCGGCATCCGTGAGGACCTTGGGGGCATTGCGGTGGATCTGCCAGAAGCCGTCACCGGTGACCCGGAATTCGTGGTCGTCGGTGGTTTCCTTGACCCAGCCGCGGCCGTTGATGACAGCGATGGCACCGTTTTCCGGGTTCCAGCGCACCACGTTCGGCGGTACGGGACGGGTTGCCAGGGACCGGGCAACGCGTTTGAGCGCCTGGCCGGCGGCCTTCTCCCCCAATCCGTGGACGGGTGCCAGGAGCACCAGCACGCCCGAGCCGTTGGCCGGAGCGGCCACCTCGACGCGCTCGATCCCGGTGAAGTCAAGTTCCCACAGGCGCAGATCGTCAACGGCCGGCACGGCCAGGGGCATTTCCTGCACGGGCAGCACGGTGTGCGAACGGTGCGCATGCATGCCCAGCTTTCCGCCGGGGGTCACGGCGAAGCCCACACGGGTGCGCCAGGCCAGGCCGGCCGCCTGGGCGTCACTTCCGTTGGCGTCGACATCCTCAACACCGGCGGCGAACAAGGCGTCCACCGCATCGGCGGACAACCCGCCCAGCCGTTCAAGCTGCTCGCGCACCACGGCGGTCTTCATGGCCAGCTGGCCCGTGCGGGACACATGCCCGTACTCGGCTCCGCCGATGGGCGAGACGCCGCGCCCTGCAGCGCGCAGGGCGTCGGCCTCGGGCCAGAAGTGGTTGACCCGCTCCGGGGACGCCTCCAACACACGGGTCGTGTCGGCCCGCCAAAACTTCGCGTCGGCGTCGTTGTCTGTCAAGGTGACCTCCACCGTCTCGCCGGGGATGGCGTGGCGGACAAAGATGACCCGGCCCTCATGGCGGGCAACGCAGTGGCCGCCGTGGGCCACCGGCCCGACCGTGACGGTGAGGCGTTCGGCGGTCGTGGGGAGTGCGGGATTGCTCATGTGCTGTGTGCTCTTCTACTCTTGGTACTTCTTTGCGTCGGTGGAGGACTTCAGCTGCCAAGGCACGCTGGCCACCACGACACCGGGTTCAAAATGCAGCCGCGTCTTGATGCGCAGGGCCGTCTGGTTGTGCACCAGCTGCTCCCACCATTTGCCCACCACGTATTCCGGGATGTACACCACAATCAAGTCGCGCGGCGAATCACGCCGCAGGGCCTTGATGTGGTTGATCAGCGGTGTCAGCGTTTCCCGGTACGGGCTCGCCAACACAGTCAACGGTACCGGGATAGCCAGCCTGTCCCAATCCGCGATGGTTTGTTCTGTCTCCACGGGGTCCAGGTCAACCGTGATGGCCTCAAGCGTTGACGGGCGTGAGGCCCGGGCAAAGGCGACGGCCCGCATGACGGGCTTGCGCACGTGGGAGACCAGGATCACGGCGTGGATGCGCGACGGCAGCGCCCCAACCGTGGAATCCGTCTCGACCGCCAACTCCTTGGCCACGTTCGTGTAGTGGGCGTGGATGCTCCACATGATGGCAAAGAGAATGGCCATGGCCAGCAGCGCAATCCAGGCGCCCTGTTCAAACTTCGTGATCAGCACAATGATCAGCACCGTCAGGGTCATGGAGAAACCAACGCTGTTGATGATGCGTGAGCGCTTCATGCGGAAGCGCAGGTGCTTGTCCTTGACGACGGCGAGTTCCCGGCCCCAGTGCCGGATCATGCCCAGCTGGCTGGCCGTGAAGGAGATGAAAACGCCCACAATGTAGAGCTGGATCAGCTTGGTGACGTCGGCGTTGAAGGAAATGATCAACACCAGGGCGCCGGCGGCCAGCAGCAGCACGCCGTTGCTGAAGGCCAGCCGGTCCCCGCGGGTGCGCAGCTGGTGGGGCAGGTAGCCGTCCTGGGCCAGGATGGAGGCCAGCACGGGGAAGCCGTTGAACGCCGTGTTGGAGGCGAAGACCAGGATGGTTCCCGTTGCCGCCACGACGATGAAGAACGGGATGGAACCGGCGCCGAAGATCGTCGAGGCGATCTGGCTGATCGAAGGGTTTTGCACGTAGTCGAGGCCCGGCGCGACACCGTTGACCAGGAATTCGGTGTGCGGGTTGGCCACGATATGCACGCCGGTGGCGTTGGCCAGGAACAAGATGCCGGCCATCATGCCGGCGGCGATGGCGCCGAGCAGCAACAAGGTGGTGGCAGCATTCTTGCTCTTGGGTTTGCGGAAGTTCGGCACGCCGTTGCTGATGGCCTCAACTCCGGTCAGGGCGGCGGCGCCGGAGGAAAACGCCCGCAGGAGCAGAAATGCCCCGGCCAGTCCCACCAGACCCTGGTTGAAGGCGGCTTCGGGGATGATCGTGAAGTCGGCCGACGGCGCCCGCCCCAGGGTACCGGTGGCCGCCTGGAAGATGCCCACTGCCGTCATGGCAAAGATGCAGAACATGAAGATGTAAGTGGGCACGGCAAAGACGTTGCCGGCCTCCTTGATGCCGCGCAGGTTCACCAGGGCCAGGATGATGACGCCGACGACGGCGATGATCGCCTGGGTGTCATGGAGGACGGGCACGGCGGTGGCCAGGTAGTTCGCGGCCGATGACATGGACACGGCCACCGTCAGGACGTAGTCGACCATCAGTGCCGAGGCAACCGTCAGCCCGGCCGACTTGCCCAGGTTGACGTTGGCGATCTCGTAGTCGCCGCCGCCTGACGGGTAGGCGTGCACGTTCTGCCGGTAGGAGGCAACCACCGTCAGCAGGACCACCATGACGGCGATGCCCACCCAGGGTGCCAGGGTCACCGAGGCGACGCCGGCGAGGGCCAGCGTGAGCAGGATTTCATCCGGCGCATAGGCCACCGAGGACAGCGCATCCGAGGCGAAAACAGGCAGCGCGATGCGTTTGGGCAGCAGCGTGTGGGCGAGCCTGTCGTTGCGGTAGGGCCGGCCAACGAGAACTCGCTTTAAAGCGTTGAAGAAATTCAGCACGCGGGTAACGCTAGTCCCTCGCGGGGCTAAAGTCATGACGGGACCCTCCCGTGACACACTTGCACCTAGGCAATAAAGTCCCGCCCCGACTTGACCGTGGGCGGCAAAGGCGTCAGATTGGTAGCCGCACTGCGTTGCAGTGCCCTTAAGAAGGAGCATCGTTGGCACACTTTGTCATCATGGGCTGCGGGCGCGTTGGGGCCACCCTGGCCCATACGCTGGAGGATTCCGGCCACTCCGTGTCCATCATCGACCAGGACGAGCGGGCGTTCAGGCGCCTGCGCACCGGCTTCGGCGGGCGCAAGATCACCGGCGTCGGCTTTGACCAGGAGACGCTCAAGCAGGCCGACATTGAAAACGCCTACGCGTTTGCGGCCGTGTCCAGCGGCGACAACTCCAACATCCTTGCCACCCGCGTGGCCCGCGAAACGTTCCATGTGGAGCACGTGGTGGCCCGTATCTACGATCCCGGCCGGGCGGAAATCTACCAGCGCCTGGGCATCCCCACGGTGGCCGCCGTGCGCTGGAGCGCCGACCAGGTGCTGCGACGCATCCTGCCCGAATCCGCCCTCAAGGGTGACTTTCGTGAACCGTCGGGCAGGCTGATCCTGGCCGAGCTGTCCCTGAACGAGGGTTGGATTGGCCGCCACCTGGACGACATTGAAAAGGCTGCGCCCATTCGGGTGGCGTATTTGACTCGCTTTGGTGAGGGCATGCTGCCGGGCCCTGACACGAGCTACCAGCAGGGCGACACCGTCCATGCCATGGTGCAGGGTTCCGACACCGCAGAAGTCACCCGCATTTTGGCCGCCGCGCCCATAAAGGAGATCTGAGAATGCTGGTAGTCATTGTGGGGGCCGGCAGCGTGGGCTGTTCGATCGCCCGGGAGCTGTTGTCCCACGGACACGAGCTGCTGCTCATCGACCCCAAGCCGGAGGTCATTGGGCGCAGCGGACTACGCGGTGCCCGCTGGCTGGTGGGCGATGCCTGCGAAATCAGCACCCTGCGGGAGGCGAAACTGGAGGAGGCCGACGTCGTGGTGTCCGCCACGGGTGACGACAAGGTCAACCTGGTGGTGTCCCTGCTGGCCAAAACCGAATTTGGCGTGGGCCGCACCGTGGGCCGGGTCAACAACCCCAAGAACGACTGGATGTTTGACGACTCCTGGGGCGTGGACGTTGCCGTGAACACGCCCCGGCTGATGACGGCGCTCGTGGAGGAGGCCGTGGAAATCGGCGACCTGGTGCGGCTGCTGACCCTCCAGACCGGCGTTGCCTCATTGGTGGAGTTCACGGTGCCGGGCGAGTCCCACATCATCGGGCAGAGGGTCGGTTCGGTCATCTGGCCCCATGACGCCACGCTCGTTGCCATCCTGCGAGACGAGGCCCCCATCACGCCCAGCGCCGACGACGTCATGGAGGGCGGTGACGAGCTGTTCTTCATCTCCACGATCGCCGCCGAGGACGAACTGCGCGCGCTGCTGTCCTCCCGCGAGGAGCACTAAGGGACGGCTACGCCTTCACGGGGCGGCTGATGAGCCAGGCCACCCACAGGCCAAACGCGTAGAGCGGGACGCCCATGAGCAGGCGCATGGCTCCAAGCGCGTCGACGTTCCCGGCATAGTACAGGGGCAGCTGCACGGCCAGGCGGGCGGCCATGACCCCCACAATGATCCACGTGGCCACGCGGTAGGCGCGCAGGCGCTGCGGTTTCTGGCGCCAGCGCACGCCTTCGTTGCGGGCATAGCCGAACAACAGGCCCAGGACGGGCCAGCGCACCGCGATCGAGACCACCATGGCCAGCATGTAGGCGCCGTTGGTGTAGAAGCCGAACGTGTAAAAGTTCTCGGCCTTGCCGGTTTTCATGGCCAGGAAAGCCGACAGGGCGACGCCGGCAATCCCCGCCAGCGCCTGCGTGAGCGGGGTGCGCTGGACCAACCGGGCCACCAGGAAAACGGCCGCAATGGCGACCGCACCAATCAAGGACCAGGCCAGGTTGCCGGTCAGCGTGAAGACCACAAGGAACGCCAGCCCGGGCAGCACGCTTTCGGCAATGCCCCGCACTCCCCCGGCCGCGGCGAGCAGGTCGATCTGGCCGTCATCCTTGCGCACGAGCGCATTCTTGGCTGCCACCTCCTGGGCCAGCTCGGCAAAGGTGCCGGCGGGTTTCCCTACGGTGGCGTCATCTTCCGGGGTGTTCGTGGCCAACTAGCTCTCCTGCATTCCAATGATTTCGTAGCGTGGATTGTAGATGGTGGGCAGTCCGTCGCGGACCGAAACCATGCCCTCAATGCGCAATTTGGTGCCTGCCACGATGCCGGGCACCCTGCGCCGGCCCAGCCAGACCAGCCGCAGCCGGTGGCTGCCGCCGTCGCTGGCCACCCGGTGGAACTCCCGGTCGGTGAGGATGGCGGTGAACTCCGGAGACGAGGACGCCGGTTCGATGGTCACGGCGTCGATGGTCCCGGAGCAGACCGCCCGGCCGCGCACCGGCAGCTCGTTGATGGCCACCCCGGGCGGCCAGTCACCCTGCGCAATGGGCATGTGCTAGCCGATCGCCGTGATTTCGGGCCCGCGCCGGAATGGTTCCCCGCCTTGGGCGGGGGTTGCGTGGTCGCCCGGCACCAGGCCGTCGGGGCTGGCCATGGCGTCCTTGGGCAGGCGCAGCACCAGCAGGTCGCGAGGGGGCAGCGGGGTTTCCCCGCGAACCACCACCACGCCGCGAAACAGGTTCTCCAATTCTTCGGCGGCGTCGCGGTTGACGGCCGCGTCCCCGCCAAATACGCCGCGCAGGAACCAGCGCGGGCCGTCGACGCCGATGAATCGGGCGACACGGAAGCCCATGCTGCCGTCGGAGGTCTGGGCCGGGACCTTGGCCAGGACCTCCTTGCCAAAGGTGCCGTCGAGGATCTCAATTTCCCCGCCCTGCGAACCCACCGAAAGGCCGATCTGTTCGCGGATGTCACGCCAGAGTTTCTCGGAGCGGGAGGCGGCGAAGGCCTGCAGCTGGAGGCTGGAACCATTCAAGTCAAGGGTCACGGCGATGACGCGTGAGGAGCTTTCCTCCACTTCCAGCCGCAACGAAAGTCCGTCGCGCGGGGTGATGAGCAGGGCGCCCAGGTCCACATAGCCGTCCGTGCCGGAAACTTCCGCGGCGTCGAACGGGCCGTGGACGGCGCGGTCATACACGGTGTCGGAGGGGTCCGGCGGGAGCACCGGCAGGGCGGCACTGTCCGTGGCCGCTTCAACCGCCTCCGGGGCGTCCTCAATGTCAGTCTTCTTTTTCTTGCCAAACCCAAAAGCCATGGGGTGAAAACTCCTTGTGAATGGTGAAACGGTGAGGGACTTACAACGCCGGAGTTGCGGCGGATGAGGGTGCGGCGGCGGACTCGAAGCCGCCCGTGGAACCAAAGCCGCCGGCGCCGCGCGCCGAGTCCGGCAAGGATTCCACAACAACAAACGCGGCCTGTTCAACACGTTGAATGACCAGCTGTGCAATTCTATCGCCCCGGGACAGCTTGATGGCGTGGTGGGTGTCGGTGTTGAGCAGGGTTACGGAAATCTCCCCGCGGTAGCCGGCGTCGACCGTTCCGGGGCTGTTGACGATGGTCAGCCCGTGCTTGGTGGCCAGCCCGGAGCGGGGATGCACGAGTGCCACATAGCCAAACGGCAGGGCGATCGAAACACCCGTGGGCACCAGCACGCGCTCCCCCGGCGCCAGCACGACGTCGATCCGGGTCCGCAAGTCTGCGCCGGCATCACCGGGGTGGGCATAGCTGGGAGGGGCGATGCCGTCGTCGAGCATGTGCAGCTGGACGCTCAGCGCAGGGGCTGTGCCATCCGCCTCGGGGGCATGGGGAAAAGTCTGTTCGGTCACAACAAACAACTCTATCCCCATTGCAACACGCGGGCACCCACGGTCGGCGGCGGGGCCCGAGATGAATTACCGGCCAAAAGGTGGAAAGCTGGTTGTATGTCATCCGAGCCGGCGCTCAACGCCACCCCCGTGTCCACAGCGAGCTACACCGAGAAACTGTGGCCCAATTTTTGGGTTTGGATCATCGTGCTGGGGCTTTCCGCCGCCGGCATCTTGATCTTCATCCCCATCAGCCCGCTGGCCGGGTACCTGGCATTTGCGGGCCTGCTGGTGCTGCAAACCGTCATGTTGATGGTGTGGACGCCCAAGATCGAGGTGACCGCCACTACCTTGCAGGTGGGACGGGCCCTGATCGAACGCGAATTTGTCGGTGATGTGAGCATCTATAGCGGCGACGACGCCACGGCCCAGCGCGGCACGGCCCTGAACGGGCTGGCCTACCTGTGTATCCGCGGCTGGATCAAGCCCGTGGTCAAGATAGAAATTACCGACCCCCACGACACCACCCCGTACTGGCTCACCTCATCCCGCCACCCGGAGCACTTGGCTGCGGCCCTGGGCGGGTCGCAGCACAAGTAGCTGCCGTTTTGGGGCGCGGCTTTAGCCTTCGCATTCCTTGCAGTACATCATCCCGCCCTTTTCGCGGGCCAGCTGGGAACGGTGCCGCACCAAAAAACACGACGAACAGGTGAATTCGTCGGCCTGTGCCGGCAGCACCTCCACCGCCAGTTCCTCCCCGGACAGGTCGCCGCCGGGCAGTTCGTAGCTGTCGGCCAGGTCCGTCTCGTCCAGGTCCACGACCGCCGAGGACTGTGGACGGGCCGCCATGGTCTGCAATGCGCTGGCGGCACCGTCATCCTCGTTCTTGCGTGGTGCATCATAATCTGTTGCCATCTTTGCTCCTGCCTCACTCTTCTTGCCGGGTGCCGGGGTCCCATTGTGCAAATCCTGCCCCACACCTTAGATCGTCAACGCCGGCCGGGCCGGGAATTATGCCCGCGTTCGCGGCAGGCGGACACAGGCCCAGGCAGAACCGGGTTTTGGCCGGGAATTTTGCCAACCATTCACGCCACGCCTGCGCCGGAACTAGGATTTGGCGGCGTTCGGTGGCAAAGTTTCGAAGTGATACTACACAACTATGGAGGGCAGCATGGCGGATCTACGTTTGGTGGGTGTCCACGAAGATGGCGAGCACCTGCTTCTCAGTGGAACCGGCGGAGAAATTTTCCTGCTGCCCATTGATGAGGCGTTGCGCATGGCGACCACACGGTCCCCGCGCAGGACCTCGCAGGCAGTCTCCACCGGTACACGGCTTTCCCCCCGCGAAATCCAGGCACAGATCCGTGGCGGCGCCACGGCATCGGATGTGGCTGAGCACTCGGGGCTGTCCTTGGAGCAGGTCCGCAGGTATGAGGGGCCGGTGCTGGCCGAGCGCGAGCACGTGGCCCAGCAGGCCCGCAAGGTGGAGGTGTCCTCCGCCCCTTCCGGCCACGACGGTTTCCGCACGGCGTTTGGCGAGAATTCCGCCTCGCTCGATGAAATGGTCACCCACCGCCTGGGCGCGTTCGGTATCGACCCTCGTACCGTGCGCTGGGACGCCTGGCGGGTCCATGACGGTTCCTGGACGGTGACGGCTGACTTTGACCCCGGCACCGAGTGGGCCGCCACGAGCATCGGCGAACCGGCCCCCGCACGTTGGACGTTCCACCCCGGCCGCAAGGCCTTGTACAACGCGAACCGCTGGGCGCAGCAGCTGAGCGAATTGGAACCGGTGGACGGACCCGTGCCCGAGAGACGCCTCAGCGCCGTGGCCGACCGCCCCTTTGACTTTGAGACAGACACCTCGGAAGACGGCGAAGCCGCCGACGCTGACGCCGTCGCGTCCGAGGCGCCCGAACTTGCCGAAGCCGACTACCCGGGCACGGGCTTGTTGGACATGCTCCGGTCCCGCCGCGGCCAGCGACTGGGCCTGGACGAGGACGGCGACGACGAACTGGCAGCCATGCTGGGCACGCACGTTCCAGCCGCCCACCCGCGCGACGATTCCGAGGATGTGCGTGAACAGGCAGCTTCCGACGTCGAGGAGAGCCCCGCGGAGGAATCCCATCCGGAGCCTCCCGCGGCGGCACACGGCAAGAAGCGCCTGCGCTCCCTGCCGTTCCTGTCCCTGGCCCCGAGCCTGCACCACCACGACCACGACGACCACCTCGCGGCGGGCGTGGGCGAGGTCAGCACGGACACCCGGGAGATCACCCTCTCAGGTGCCCCGTCGCTGCGCCAAACCGCCACGGAGCACGGCGTGGACACCGACCAGGGCGCACCGGCCCCCACAGCGCCGTCAACGGCTCCCGTCGAGGATGAGGGCCCCTCCGACATCGAGGTGGCCGCCCGGCTCGAACGCAAGGCTGCCGCCAAGCCCAAACGCTCCAGCGTCCCCAGCTGGGACGAGATCGTGTTTGGCACCAAGGGCGACTAGCGTCGCCTGCCCTTGGCCGCACGCGGGGTCACGGGGATCCGCAGCAGCGGGACCTCGCGCTCGGCCTTCGTGATCGAACCGTGCTGGCCAACCACCTCCATGGCCCGCGGCAGCACCCGTCGCAGATCGTAAAACGCGATGGTTTCGCGGGCCACAACGATCACGTCGCCAATGCGCCCGGCCGCTGCGTCGCGGACGTCGCCAAAGTATCCGGCGTCAACAGCCTCTTCGCGCGTCAGCACCCAGGCCTTGGTGCCAAACCGGTCCAGCCACGCGTCCACCAGGGCGTCACGGACCGGGGCACCGGCGTCGGGCTCCAGGTACAGGTGCACCATGCGCGGCTCCCCCGCCGTATGCCGCACCCCGGCCACGAGCTCCGGGAATTGCGAATAGTCGATGCGTGCGTTCCGGGGCACATCCACCATGCCGTGATCGGCGGTCAGCAGAATCAAGGTGTCCGGCGGGACCGTGGCGGCCAGCCGTTTCATGCCGGCGTCGAGCTCTTCGAGCTGGTGCTCCCACTGGGGTGAATCCGTGCCGTGCGCGTGCCCGGCCTTGTCCAGCTCGCTCCAGTACAGGTACATGAGCATGCTCGGGTGCGCCGCAAGGGTCTCGGCGGCTAGTTCAATGCGCGCCTGCGGAGACGTGGCACCCAGGAACGTGCCGCCCCGCAGGGCCGCCTTGGTCATGGGTGAATGCTGGAACTTGGGCAGGCTGACGGTGGCCGTGGGGATGTGCCCTGCCAGCTGTTCAAAGACGGTCGGAAATGGCTGCCAGCGCAGGGGGTCCACGCCGGCGTCCCAATTGCCCAGAAGGTTGACCACCTTGTCCTGGCCCTGGTCAAGGACGTCGTAGCCGAGCATGCCGTGCTGTCCGGGCACGACGCCGGTGCCCAGGCTGGTCAGGGACGTCGCCGTAGTGCTGGGGAAGGCTGCCTGCAGGGTGCGCGGGTGGTCGCCTGTGCCGTCGGCGGCCATGACGGAGCGCAGGAACGGGGCGTGGCTCGCGCGCTGCTTCAACAAGGCCTTGCCCAGTCCGTCCACCAACACCACGCACACGCGTTTGGCGGCCGGGAGCCGCAGGGCGTTGGTGAACTGTGTGGCGCCGAGGGCCGCGGCAGCGCTGGTGAATACTTCGGCGATGGTGTTGGACCCGTACGCGGGTCCGGCCGGCAAGGAGGGCTGCGCCAAGGGGCGTCAGCGCCGGTGGTGGCTGCGGCCCAGGCGCTGGCCCAGGACGGGGAACTTGGGCCCCTGTGCGGGCGTGTGGACCGGCGTGCCGGCACCGGTGTTGACGGCGCGCAAGGCCCGGGCGAACGCCTTGGCATCGGCCACCGCCTGCAGGCCCTCGGCCTCGGCACTGATCCGCAGGGCAATGTCCTCCTGGGCGATCGTGCCGGTGTAGCCGTGGTCGGCATCGCAGCCGGGGTCCCCGCACGACGCCGGGCCCATGTCCACGCGCTGCCCGCCGGACCAGGCGATGGAAACCGTCAGTTCCCGGGCCGGGTCGGAGGGCTTGTAGTCCTGCGGCTGGGCGTAAATATAGCTGAGCACCACGGAATTGATCTGGCTGACCGGCACCGATTCGGTGGAGACCTGCGCCACCATCTGTTCGCCGGCGTCGTCAAGCTGTTGATCATCGACATGGGTGATCACCAGCATCTCCTCCGTCAGCACCAGCACCGTAATGTGCCGGTGGACCTCGGTCCTGTCGAAATGGGTTTCCAGGTGCACCAGGTGGGCCAGGCACTCCTGGCCGTCCAGGGCGTCATTGACCACGTCCTGCACCAGGCGGGGGTAGAAGCCCGCGCGCTGAAGGGTGGCTTCCAGGTCGCGGCCCTTGGTGTTGGCGGCTGCGCCGGCTCCGAAGCTGTTCATCCACCTATTTTGTCACTTTGGCCCGGTCGTTGCGAACCGGGAGGCTCGTCCCCGTGACAGGGTTGGCGGCGGACCCTAGGAAACCATGGCCCGCCGGGCACTGTCGGTGCGTCGGGCGGCATTGCCGATGCGCAGCGTCACGCCAAGCACCGTCGCTTTGTGCGGGCCCACCAGGATGGGGTTGAACTCAATCAGGGCAATTTCCGGGTGTTCGTCCTTGAGCAGTCCCACCCTGGCCACCAGGTCCTCCAGGGCGGCCACGTTGCCGGCGGGCAAGCCCTCGTAGCCAAACAGCTTCACTGCAGCCCGCGGGGACCTGATGAGGTCCGCGGTGTCCCCCACCGAAAGGGGCGGCACCCTGTGGGCCCAGTCGTCGAGCAGGTTCACCGCATCCCCCGAGAGCCCAAAGGAAACCACCGGCCCCAGCAAGGGGTCCTCAATGGCCCGCAGGGTGCAGGACTGGCCCACCTCGGCCATCGACTGCACCTCCAGCTCAAACCGGCCGTAGGGTTCGAGCAGTTTGCGCATTTGGCCGATGTTCCGTCGCAGGGACGCGGCGTTCTCAATGTTGATACGCACACCGCCCAGGTCCAGCCGGTGCCGCAGTGCCGGATCGAGGGTCTTGATGGCCACGGGCCAGCCCAGTCGTTCGGCCGCGGCAACGGCCTCGTCCAGGGTGGTGAAGGGCACCGATTCTAGCACATCGATGCCGTAGTGCCCCAACAGTTCGCGGGTCCGTGCGGCATCAAGGGTGAGCAACTCGGCCCCCGGGACCCCGCCGAGCCAGGCTTCCAGCAGGGCCCCTGCCGCCTCGCTGTCAACGCCGCGGGGCGGGTCGAAGATGGGTTTTTCCAGTGTCAGCCACTGCGCGTAGCGGGTCACGGCGGCAAGGGCGGCCACGGCGGTGCCCGGACTGGAAAAGCACGGCAGTCCGCCGGCCATTTGGCGGTTCACCTGGATGCGGGCGTCCACGATGCCGGTGAACACGGCCACCACGGGTTTGCCGGACTCCTCCGAACAGGCCTTGAGGGTTGCGGCGATGGCCTCGACCGTGAGCCCGGTGGCGGGCAGCAGCGTCACGATGGCCGTGTCGACGTCGGGCCGGGCCAGCGCCGCACCGACTTCGCGGCGCAGCAGCGGCAGCGCCCTGGACTGGCCCGTGTCCAGGACCAGCTTGGCGCTGATGTTGGCCACGGTCAGGCCGTGTTGCTCGGCGGAGTCGGCCACCACGGCGCCCAGGGCCAGGGAGTTGCTGAAAATGGCGAGCCTGGCGCCGTGTGGCAGCGGCTGGCCCACCACGATTTGGGCCACGTCGGTGAGTTCCTCGATGGTGTTGACGCGGATGACGCCGGATTGGCGCAGCATGGCGTCGAGGGCGCCGGCCGGTGCCTGGGTGACGCGCACGGCATGGCCGGGCGGCAGGCGCAGCCCCATGGAGTCCGACTTGGCCACGATCACCGGCTTGCTGCGGGCCAGGCGCCGGGAGATGCGGGAAAACTTGCGCGGGTTGCCGATGGATTCCAGGTACAACCCGCACGCGGTGGTGTTGGGGTCATCCTCCCAGAACTGCATCAAGTCATTGCCGGAGACATCGGCCCGGTTTCCCGCCGAGAGGACGGTGGACAGGCCAATCTCCCGGCGGCTCAGGGACGCGTGCAGGGACACGCCCAGCGCCGCGGACTGGCTGAAGATGCCCAGTCCGCCGCGCAGGGGCAGCTCCGGGGCCATGGAGGCGTTCAGTGAGATCGCCGGGTCCGTGTTGGCCAGGCCCAACGACGCGGGCCCCACCAGCCGCATGCCGTTGGCACGGGCCTGGCGCACCAGCTCGCGCTGGCGGATCAAGCCGTTTTCGCCGTCGTCGGCAAATCCGGCCGTCGCCACCACGATCCCCTTCACGCCGGCGGCCCCGCATTGGGCCACCACGGCGGGGACCTGGTCGTAGGGGACGGCGATGATGGCCAGGTCGACGGGCCCGGGCACCTCCAGGATGGAGGCGTACGGCATCATGCCCGAGACCTCCAGGGCGTCCTGGTTGACGGCGTGCACGGCCCCCGCGAATTTGCCCTCCACCACATGTTCCAGGAGCTGCTGGCCAATGCTCCCCCAGGTGCGGCTGGCACCGATCACGGCCACCGAAGCAGGCGCAAGCAACCCGGCCACGCTGAGGGCCTCGGCGCGGTGTTCGCGGGATTCCATGACGGCGCGGGATTTTTCCGTCGGGTCGATGTCAAAGGCCAGGGACACGACGCCGTCCTCGAAGTGCCGGTCCACCTCGTAGCCGGCGTCGGAAAAGACCTGCATCATTTTGCGGTTTTCCGGCAGCACCTCGGCCGTGAACTTGTCGATCCCGTTTTCCCTGGCGGCGACGGCCAGGTGTTCAAGGAGGATGGAGCCCAGGCCTCGGCCCTGGTGGGCGTCGGAGACGTTGAACGCCACCTCCGCCTCGACCGGGTTGTCCAGCCGGTCATAGCGGCCAATGCCGATGATCTCACTGCCCCGGGTGATGACCAGGGCCACCCTGTCCCGGTAGTCCAGTTCCGTGAAGCGGCGCAGTTCCTTGGCCGTCAGCTTGGACTTGTAGGTGAAGAAGCGCAGGTAGATCGAATTCTGCGACTGGGCCATGTGGAAGGCCTGCACGGCGTCGGCGTCGGCGGCCGTCATGGGCCGCAAATGCGCCGTCCCGCCGTCGCGCAGGACGACATCGGCCTCCCAATGTGCCGGATAGTCGGGCACGGTCTCTGGCTTCACCATAGAATCACTGTACCGACCATGTTGCGTTCCAGCGCCCATGAACGCCCGAATACCCGCAGTAGAAAAGGAACACCCGCCACCATGGCCAAGCGCCAACCCCCCGTCGAGGAGAACTTCACCGAGAACATTGTTGACATTGATGTCTCCAGTGAGATGGAAGGCTCCTTCCTCGAATACGCCTATTCGGTGATTTACTCGCGCGCCCTTCCCGATGCCCGTGACGGCCTCAAGCCGGTCCAGCGCCGCATCCTGTACATGATGAGCGAGATGGGCCTGCGCCCCGAGAAGGGCCATGTCAAGAGCGCCCGCGTGGTGGGCGAGGTCATGGGAAAGCTGCACCCCCACGGCGACACGGCCATCTACGACACCATGGTGCGCATGGCCCAGGACTTTTCCCTGCGCCTGCCCCTGATTGACGGGCACGGCAACTTTGGCTCGCTCGACGACGGCCCCGCCGCCCCCCGCTACACGGAGGCCCGGCTGGCGGCCCCCGCCCTGGAGCTGACGGGCAACCTGGGCGAGGACGTGGTGGACTTTGTTCCCAGCTACGACAACGAGATGATGCAGCCCTCGGTGCTGCCGGCTGCCTACCCCAACCTTTTGGTCAACGGTGCCAGCGGCATTGCCGTGGGCATGGCCACCAACATGGCCCCACACAACTTGGGCGAGGTCATTGCCGCCGCCCGGCACCTGATCGCGAACCCGGACGCCACGCTCGAGGACATCATGGCCTACGTCCCCGGGCCCGATTTGCCCTCGGGCGGTCGGATCGTGGGGCTGGGCGGCATCCGTGACGCCTATGCCACTGGCAGGGGCTCGTTCAAGACCCGGGCCAAGGTCGCCGTCGAACAGCTATCCCCCCGGCGCACGGGCCTGGTGGTCACCGAGCTGCCGTACCTGCTGGGACCGGAAAAGCTGATCGAGAAGATCAAGGAGGCCATCAACTCCAAGAAACTCGCGGGCATCGCAGATCTGGTGGACCTCACGGACCGCAAACACGGGCTGCGCCTGGTCATTGAGATCAAGAACGGATTCAATCCGGCGGCCGTGCTGGCACAGCTGTACCGCTACACGCCCATGGAGGACTCCTTCGGCATCAACAACGTGTGCCTCGTGGACGGCCAGCCCCAGACGTTGGGCCTGCTGCCGCTGTTGCAGGTGTTCGTCACCCACCGCATCGACGTGGTCCGCCGGCGCACGGCGTTCCGGATGGGCAAGAAGCTGGACCGGCTTCACCTGGTGGAGGGCCTGCTCATTGCCATCGTCGACATTGACGAGGTCATCCAAATCATCAGGACCTCCGACGAGGTGGCCGCGGCCCGGGAACGCCTCATGGCCATCTACGACCTCTCCGAGGTCCAGGCCAACTACATCTTGGACCTGCAGCTGCGCCGGCTGACCCGTTTCTCCATGGTGGAGCTGGAATCCGAACGTGACGATCTCCGCCGCGAAATTGCGGCGCTGGAGGCCATCCTGGCGTCCAAGGAACTGCTGCACCAGCTGGTGTCCGATGAACTGGGCGAGGTGGCGGCCAAGTACTCCACCCCGCGCCGGACGGTCCTGCTGGAATCCGAGGCCCTGGCCCCCTCCGTCGCCAAGGCACTCGCGGCCGGTCCGGCGGGCAAGGCCGCGCCCCTGGCCCTGGAGATCGCCGACGACCCCTGCTGGGTGCTCCTGAGCGCCACCGGCCAGATGGCCCGCACCAGCAACGCCGAGCCGCTGGTGGACGGCGGCGGCCGCGCCAAGCATGACGTGCTGACCTCCCTTGTGAAGACCAGCGCCCGCTCCGAGATTGGCGCCGTGACCTCGCTCGGGCGGATGCTTCGCCTGCAAGTGGTGGACCTGCCCGTGCTCCCGCCCACCGCCGCCCTGCCCAACCTGGCCGGCGGCGTGGGCGCCAAGGACTTCATCACCCTCACCAAGGGCGAGGCGCTCATTGCCCTGGTGCCCTTGACCGCCGTGTTTGCCGTGGGCACCCGGGCGGGGGTGGTCAAGCGGGTCACCCCCGAGTACCCCCTGAACCGGGACGAGTGGGAGTACATCGCCCTCAAGCCCAAGGACGCCGTCGTGGGTGCCGCCGTGGCAGACGACGACGACGAACTCGTGTTCATCACCGAACGTGCCCAGCTGCTGCGGTTCAGTTCAGCCGGGGTCCGCCCCCAGGGACGCACGGCCGGCGGCATGGCGGGCATCAAGCTCGGCGCCGGCGACGCCGTTCTCAGCTTCACGGTGGCGTCACCCTCGGATGAGCAAGCTGTCGTAGTCACGGTGGCCGGCGGCCAGGACGCCCTCCCCGGCACGCCGTCGGGTAGTGCCAAGGTCACCGCGTTCTCGGAATACCCGGCCAAGGGCCGAGCCACCGGCGGTGTCCGGGCGCACAGGTTCCTGAAGGGCGAGGACCATCTGAGCCTGGCCTGGGCCGGCCACGGTCCGGCCAAGGCCTCGACCTCCTCCGGCGTGGTGCGGGCACTGCCCGTAGAGCACGGGCACCGCGACGGCTCCGGCGTGGCATTGTCGGCAGCCATTGACTTCGTGGGTCCCAGTATCGGCGGCAGCGACGGCGTTGGCGGGGAGGCCGCACCGGCTGGCACGGCTCCCGACGGCGCGCACAC
>JBAUMA010000687.1:0-9140 GCA_049578485.1 Specibacter sp. | reverse complement strand
GAATCTTGCGAAGCGACGTTGCATAACTGGCTCAAGAAAGCCGATATCGAGGACGGCACCCGCCCCGGTGTGACGGAGAAGGAAGCCGGCGAGCTGCGGGATGCGAAGAAGCGCATTCGGCTGTTGGAGCAGGAAAATGGGATTCTGCGGCGGGCGGCGGCGTTCTTTGCCCGGGGCAGTCCCGCTGTTACGCCGCCGCCTGCCATTTCGGCTCCAATGACGTTCACCAACGGGTCCGTTTGGACCTCTGCGCCGGGCACAGACCCATTCTGTTGCATGCTCGGATAGGTCAATTTAGCGTCGATGAGTGCGGGTGGGGTGTGTTCTGGCACGATGAACCCATGACTATCTTGATTGTGGGATGTGGAGATCTGGGAACGGAAATAGGGCTTCGGCTCGTCGCCTCGGGTCAGGACGTTGTTGCATGGCGCCGGCGGGCCGATGTGCTCCCGCAAGAGTTTGAGCGTGTGTCCGTAGATTTGGCTAACCAGCTCCCAACTATCCCTCAGAGCGTCAGCACCGTTGTCGTGGCCGTCGCCGCTGATAGTTACACCGCTGAGGCCTATAAATTGGCCTATATTACAGGGCTGACAAATGTTCTGGATGCCCTAGAGCGGGATCAGATTACGCCAGAAAAGGTGCTTCTGATCTCGTCGACGACTGTCTACGGAAACACAACCGGCCATGTCGATGAAACCACGATTGCCGCACCCAACTCTTTCAGCGGAAGAATTACTCTGGAAGCAGAGGCAATTCTTCACGCTCGATACGCGGATACTTCAACGAACACTATTGTCTTGCGCCTGGCCGGCATCTACGGTCCGGGCCGAACCCGACTCATCGACACCATCACAAACCAGACAGCCGTCATCCCCGACAGCGCTCGCCTGACAAATCGCATTCATCGCGACGACGCCGCAGCCGCAGCAGTTCACCTGCTAACGGTTCCCGCCCCCAGTGACCTCTATCTCGGCGTAGACGAACACCCCGTAGATCTGGGAGAAGTCTTGCGCTTTCTTGCTCACGAAATGACCTATGACGAACCACCAAAAGGGCCAGTTCCCATCGCCCGCGGCGGCAACAAGCACTGTTCGAACGGGCTTCTGAAAGCCAGCGGATTCCAATTCAAGTTCCCTAGCTACATCGAGGGCTACAGGTCACTGCTAGCCGGAATCGGTACAAGGCACCCCTGATCGGGTCAGTCCCGCCTTCTCTCCAAGAAGATCAAAATCTCTTCCGACCGATGCGCGCTTTTCAATAGGTTCTGGAGCCACACCACCGCGATCACACGAACATGCACCATACCGCCACAAACTTGGCGGCTCGCAACATGTTCAGGAGCACTGGGCCTAGATGACTGCGCCAGATCAGCCAGCAGGAAATCTAGGACGGCCACTTCAATTTCGGAAACGAGCAACGGCCGTGCACTTTCAGCCTCGTGAGCGGCCCGAACGACCGTACCCAAGAAATTTCTGCGAGCGGCCTAACCAGTTCCGAAGGTGGGGATTCCTCGCTACTGATCACTCTCAGCCTGAAAGCAGCCTCTGCCGTAACTCCGGCCACGCAGCAGCGAATGCGGGGTGCAACGTGCGTTGGGCAACCTCCGGAAGCGACACCCATTCAAGGGCTGGTCTTTTCGGGTCACAGATGACGGCCGCGAAGGGAACCACAGCATTATCCACTACGGTGGTGTAACGCCTGTAGCCCCCATCGAAGACCGAAGTGAAGCGCAATGCCAGGTTCTCGCGCGGAACTGCCGCCTTCTCCCATGCCTCACGCAGTGCCCCGTGCACGGCGCGTTCGCTTTGGTGGAGTGGCTTCTCCCGGCAGGCCCCCGGGTGCCGCCATCGTGAACCCAGAAAGGCCGGTAGTGGGGCAAAATTCCACGGTCAGCGTCGAACACTTAGAGGCCAGCGGAGCCAAAGGTACCCAAGACTTCCTAGCCGCACCGTCCACCCAGCCATGGCCAGCATAACGTTTTGTCCCAAGGGGGCCGGGCGCACAAGCCACGCCGCATCGTCAACGAAATGTTCACTGGCGCGGCTGATCCCTGCTGCGGTGCTGTCTTGATGCTTGTAAACGACGGTACCGAAAAGGGCACCGTTGGCCGGTTTTTCTAGAAGAACTTCGGGAGCAGCACTGGCGTCTTCCCCTTGTAGGCTTCGTAGTCGGCCTGTCCGCCCCACTTGGATTCTGACTTCTTTTCCAGCAACGGCACGCCACTGACCTTGGTCAGCAACAAGATGACAAAGACCGGTGAAATGAGCGCAATATTCTGCCAGCCTTCCAGTGCGGGGAAGGCAATGATGGCCACGCCGATCCACAAGAGGATCTCGCCAAAATAGTTGGGGTGGCGAGAGAGGGACCACAGGCCTGTGGAAATGAATTTGCCCCTATTGGCAGGATCGGCGTTGAAGCGCGATTTTTGCTTGTCCGCGACGACTTCCATATAGAATCCCAGCACCCACAGGGCAAATCCGAGGAGCGCGAAGCCATCAAGCGGTACCGAATTTCCGGAAGTCATGGCAACCCACGCCGCCGCTGCCGTGAACGTGACCCACAGTCCTTGAATAGTCCAGACATTTAAGAACCTGAAAAAAGAGGGCTTGAGTGCATCAAAGCGATCATCCTTACCGGCCTTGCTGATACGCCGGAACAAGAAGATGCCTAGCCGTAAGGTCCAGACCAAAACCAGAGCGCCCAAGACCAGGGATCGCGCGTCAAGCTCAGGGGCCACCAGGAGGATCATCATGGTGATGGAAACATAGGTCAATGTTCCGGTGATGTCATAAAACTTCTCGGTTTGCTTCATGAAAGAGGGAATGAAGGCGATCCACTGGATCGCGATGGCAGCTGCTACCGCGAGCGTGAAGGTGGGGATAGCTCCGATGAAGCTACCGCCGCTGCTGCCAGCCAGTGCAAGTAGCGCTCCGACCAACAAAACCACGGGAAAGACAGCGAGCGCCTTGCGATCAGGCTGTTTCATGGGAGGTGACCTCTCTGGACTGCGGGCTGTAAGTGGAGACTCCATTGGTGACGAAGTTCCCCAGACACTCTAGCTTGTTCAAATTGATTTGATGATCAAAGATAATTGAGTAAGCTTGTAGCCTAAGGAGGTGAGGAAAGCTGTGAGTGAATCGTCGTGCGATTTCGTTGCTGGAACCCTCCGGGCCTTGGTTGCACTGGTCAGGGAAAGCGAGCGGGAGATGGCACTGAGGCTCGGGCTGAATCTCACGGATTACCGGGCCTTGTGTGCACTGGCGGAGTCAGGGCCACTCACCTCCGGGCGGCTGGCCGAGGAATTGGGCTATACCGCCGCCACCACCACAGCAATCACCAACCGCTTGGAATTACACGGCTATCTGACCCGTGAGCGCAGCGAATCAGATAGGCGCTTGGTGACCTTGTCGGCAAGCCCGAAAGCGTCCCAGCGCATGTTGGACCTGACGTCCCCTTTGGTATCGGTCCTCTCCGAACAGCTCCAGGCCCTCCCGCCTGATCAAATCACCACCGTTGTTGGTTTTCTTGATGCAACACAAGATCTCATGCGCTCACATCTGCAGATGCTTTCTAGCAAGGACGCCACATGAAAGAGATCACCACACCAGCTTTGTCCGGAGCCTCCGATTACCCCAATGCGACTGAACTGCTCATGCAGCGATTCCGCATCGCGCCAGATCACCTCGCCTTTGAGGTGCGTTCCAGCCGTAGTTCCATCACAGATCCGTGGAGAGCGGTAAGCACCCGCGAATTTGTCACTGAAGTCCGGGCCTTGGCCAAGGGATTGATAGCCGCTGGGTTGGAGCCCGGTGAAACCCTGGCCATCATGTCTCCCACCCGGTACGAGTGGGCCCTCATGGATATGGCCGCATGGTTTGCTTCCGCCGTGGTGGTACCTATCTATGAGACATCAGCACTAAATCAGGTATCGGCTATCCTTCAAGACGCCTGCGTGCGCTTCGCCGTAGCTGGCAATGCCGAACACGCCCAGCTACTGGAGCAAGGATTTACGCAGGCCGGCGTGTCCGGCTGGCAACTCTGGTCCATGGATGCAGGTGCGGGGCCAACACTGACAGATCTGGTCCATGGTGGCGTGGATATCACCCTAGAAGCTCTAGAGGCTCGGCGCATGGTGGCCACCTTAGATTCGGTGGCCACCATTGTGTACACCTCTGGAACCACCGCCGCTCCCAAGGGCGCACTCATCACTCACGGAAATTTTGTGGGCCAGGTGCTGAGTGTTGCTGGCGCCTATACCGAGGTGGTCAAGGAATCTGGGAACACCATCATTTTTCTCCCCATGGCCCATGTGCTGGCCCGCGGCCTGCAACTCATTTGCCTGGCCAACGGCATGCGCATTGCCCATCTCAGCGAGACTAAAGAAGTAGTGCCGGCGTTGGGTGTTCTGAAGCCAACATTTTTGGTTGTGGTGCCACGCGTATTACAGAAGATCCAGGAGTCCGCCGCCGGTGCCGCCGCGAAGAAGAACCTTGGGGGTCTGTGGTCAGTGGCGCAGGCAACCGCCGTGGACTGGGGGCTGCGGGAACAGGAGCGCGAAAGTGATCCCAACCGCAAAGCTGGGCTCTCACTCCGGGTTCGACATGCACTCTTTGACCGTTTGTTCTACTCCCGCATCCGCAAACTTGTGGGCGGGCGCCTAGAATACCTTCTCTCCGGAGCAGCCGCTCTGGATGCCGACCTTTCGCTGTTCTTCCGGGGCCTGGGCTTGCCCGTTATTGAGGGCTACGGGCTGACAGAGACCACGGCGCCGCTGACGGGAAATCTGCCGGGCTCCATCAAGTCAGGATCCGTTGGCGTGCCTATGCCTGGAACCACCATACGCATCGCGGAGAACGGCGAGGTGCTAGCTCGTGGCGTTGGCGTTTTTGCCGGATACAACAGACCTGCAGATAACACTCACGCGTTCCAGAACGGTTTCTTCCGCACGGGCGATACCGGCGTCCTCGATGATCAAGGTCGGCTAACGCTCACGGGCCGCATCAAGGACGTCATTGTTACCGCCGGAGGAAAGACCGTGTCCCCCACCATCTGGGAAGGCTATGTGGAAAGCGACCCCCTGATAGCCCACGCGGTCATGGTAGGCGAGGGCAAACCCTTTTTGGGAGGACTGATTCTCTTAGATTCCGGCTCCGTCTCAGAATGGGCGCAAAGTAAAGGTTTCACTGATCTCCAAAGCCTGAAAACCCCCGACGACGGCGAGTGCGTGGAAATCGACGACGCTCGCCTCCGCAAGTCCATCAGCAAGGTGGTGGGCGCGGCTAACTCCAAGATTGCCCGCTCAGAACAGGTACGAAAAATCGTGTTACTGGTGGCCGACCTCAATGAAGCCAACGGGCTAGTCACCCCCACCATGAAGCTCAAACGGAACATCTTTACCGACCGTTCGCTGACCTTCATTAACAAAATTTACGCAGAGACAACGCCCCAAGTGTGACCTCCCGCAGCAAATCGTGGTTTCTGCACTATGTTCTCGCTGCGGTTATTTTCGCCCTCATCGATGTGGTGTGAATCCTTACGGTTGCACGGCCGCAATACCAGAGGAACATGCCGGAGCTGATGGCCACCCCGCCACAACGGGTCGGAGCTGGAATCTCTTACTTGATCTATGTGGCAGGAATAGTTCACTACGGCGTCCGCCCACTCGCGCCGAAAGCACCGCTGCGGCAACGAGTGGGCGCGGGACACTTATTGGCTTCTTCAGCTACACAACCTGGGCCATGACGGCATTTTCAATCCTCAAGGGCTTTCCACTCAGTATTGCTATCACCGATATCCTCTGGTGCGCTGGCGCCTCCGCCGTCGTGGTGTGGCTAACACTCATGGTGTCAACGGCACTACGGAAAGACCACAAGCCCAAACCCGTGCCTTAACGAGGATCAACTGCTGAACACGTGTGTTCCTAGTCCTTGGCCTCGGAACACACGCATTCAGCATCCAAAAGTCCCCACCGACCTTTCGGGCGGAACCGCCATCAATTGCTGATGAGCTGTGCACCAGAGGATGGCGCTGATCCGAACAAGGTGAGCATGATGATGCCGGACGCCATTGACGCAAAAGGCAAGATAATCGTGACACCTGACCCGGTCGTGGAAAGAACTTTTCTCCCCGATCTCAATGCAGCAATATCAAAGCACAGACCAGCACGGGGTTGAGGCAAAGAACCACCACTCCACGGGATTTAACCCACGAGGGCTACTCGGCGGGCCGAGGAATCAACTACTGCTCCAGAGTCGGCTTTGAGCTCCTCGAAATACACTCCTCGAGAAGGCACGCGAACAATCCTTTCAGGACCTTTCCCACATCGGTAGTACACCCCAGTCTTCGGTGGTGGAGCTACTGAACGGCCTCTTCGCTGGGTTCAGCAGTCTGCGTTGGGCTCACGCCCCCTGGATGGCTGGGTTTGAGTCTTAGACTGGTCAAGAGTCCCAAAGTCAAGACTGCCGCAGCGATCCATGCCGCCACTGACACCCCTTGGGTCAGCGCATTTCGCGCTGCCTCCGCTATAGCCACTGTCTGTGGATTACCCGCCAGTGCCGCGATCGTTCCCCCGGAACTACTGGTGACTGAGTCCACCGCGCCCTGCAATTGCGGAAATTGGGATACGAGCTCGGCAACCTGAGTTTCCGTCGAGGTCTTGAGGGTGCTAAACAATGCTGTTCCCAGAATGGCGATGCCCAATGCTGAACCCACTTGACGGGCTGTGGACTGCGTCGATGCCGCTTGCCCCGATTGCTGCACCGGTACATCCGCCAGCACCACTTGGGTCAATTGGGCAGTGGCAAAACCCACCCCTATGCCGTAGACGAACAGAATTCCAGAGGTCATCCAGGTGGAAGAATCAGGCTTCAATAGTAAGGCCAAGGAGGCAACGGAAATGATCTCCAAACCAACGCCCAGTTGCACCATCCGCACAGCGGGAAAAGACTTAGACAATGCAGAGATGGTCCCTGACGCCACAAATGACCCCACTGCCAACGGCACCAACGCCAACCCGGCCTGTAGCGCATTGAGCCCCAACACGTTCTGGAACCACAACGGCAAACTGAGAATCAACCCGAATTCACCCAGGCTCACCGTCAATGCAGTGAGGTTGCCACGAAAGAATGAGGAGATATTGAACAAGGACAGATCCAATAGAACACTTCGATTGGAGCGCTGCCTCGATCGTTCCCAGAGCAGGAATCCCGCCAGTGCCGCAACGGCAAGGACAAAAGCCGCCGGGACGAAGGAGAGCCCAAATAGCTTGAAAGGTGCCCCGGCTTTAGCGCTCCACCACCCATAGTGCCGGCCCTCGATCAGACCAAAGACCAGCGAGCCAAAACCCACCACGGACAGGAGGGCACCAAAATAATCGTTGAGCTTCCCGGTGGCTACCTCACGGGACTCAGCAACGAAGTACGTAACACCGCCGACGGCCAACAGACCCAGTGGAACGTTGATTAAGAAGGCCCAGTTCCACGAGAAAGAGGAGGTGAGCCATCCTCCAACGATGGGACCAAGGGCAGCCATGCCGCCAATAGTGGAACCCCAAACGGCGAAGGCGATGGTTCGTTCCTTGCCACGGAAGTTGGCGTTGAGCAACGAGAGCGTGGTGGGAAGAATCATCGAACCACCGATCCCCTGCACTGCCCGTGCCGAAATCAACCACATCCCCGAGGGCGCCAAAGCGCACAAAGCCGAACTTGCCAAGAAGATCAGAAGTCCCACTACAAGGATCCGACGCCTGCCCACCCGGTCTGCGACCCTACCCCAGACCAACAGCAAGGCCGCGAACACCAAGGTGTAGATTTCCTGGATCCATTGCACCTCCGTGGTGCTCAGGCCCAGATCCTTGATGATCGCGGGCACCGCAACCGCAACAATGGTGCTATCCATAATGATCAGCGCCACCGACAAGCTGATGGCCCCAAGTCCAAACCAACGAAGCTTTACATATCTGCTGCCGCTCTTTGCTTCCACGCGTGCCATACTACTCGCATATAGTTCCATGATGGAAGTATCTGCAGGCGGGTACTTGAATGCCAAAGTGCGTCTCCGGCGGCAACACCGTACGGTGGCTTAGGGCGGTCTGTTCTTGTGAACTCCTCACTGACCTTGCCGAAAATCTTCTCATCCTAGCCGCGTGCAAGGTGCCTCTTAGCGGTTCTCCTAGACAGATAGAGAATGAAGTCCAGTATTAGTCGTCAGTTTGGAGCAAAGAGATGACCATTGAGGAACCGAATACCCCCGCAGAATTGGCTGCCGGGAGCAATCAGGCCATAACGCGCATCGATACGTTCTTTTTCTGGGCAGTCCGCAGCGTATCCACCCTTGGCGTTGCTGTTACCGTCTGGGCGGCCATCTTCACCGGCGGAATGCTCGTCCATGGGCACCCCGCATATGCGATTCTTTTGGGAATTGTTTTCATCAGCTGTGCGGTGGTTGCCGCGCGTTCTTGGCTTCGCCGCGCAACCACCCGCCGCAGGTTTAAGGTCATGAGAGGGGTCGGCCTGGTGGCGTCGTGTGCGGTCTTCGCCCTTATCTGGTGGCTGGTTCCCTACAGTGCCGCACCTCCTGCCCTCGCGGCCATGACATCCGATGACACCGTCACCCTCACCGAGACCCCGAGTCAGATAGTGATGACACCAACGAGTACCCCAAGCGAGGTAGGGGTTTTCTTCCAGCCAGGAGCCCTCGTCGATGCCCGAGCCTACGCCGCGGTCTTACGACCACTAGCAGAAGACGGGCACATTGTCGTCATTCCGAAACAGCCTTTCGGTATCGCTTTTCTGTCCACCGGCGCATTCACCTCAGCTCGAACCCAGCACCCACCCGTAACTCGGTGGGTACTCGGTGGCCATTCACTCGGTGGCGTCGTGGCTGCCAATGATGCCCAAGCATTTTCCAAAGACCTAGCTGACCCTGTGGCCGGCCTAATTTTTTTCGCATCCTACCCAGCGTCAGACATGAGCACTTTGCCCATACCCGTGCTCTCAATCTCCGCCTCCAACGACGGATTGGCCACCACAGAAAAGATCAATGCCTCAAAGGAAACACTTCCCAAGGACACCAACTTCACGGTGATAAAAGGTGGTGTCCACGCAAACTTCGGTGACTACGGGCCACAAGCTAGCGACGGC
>JBAUMA010000686.1:0-16845 GCA_049578485.1 Specibacter sp. | reverse complement strand
CTTCGACCAGGCCCAGGGCGTGGAATTCGCCGGTGCCGCAGGCCGGGAAAACCCCGCCCGGGGCAAACGGCATGCGTGAGGCAATGTGCTCCTTGAGCAGCACAACATCCACCCGGCCATCGGGCGTGAACGGGGTGACGGGGAAGAACAAAACGCCTTCAAATTTCACGGGGGTCTCCTAAGATGACGTCGCGGCGAGAGCGTCCGCGCGGTGGGTGTCGGCAAGTTCGGTGCGCCAGCTGCGTTGCGGCGTCCAACCCAGGAGCTTCCAGGCCTTCTCAATGGAAAACGCGGGGCTGGTGCCGGTGAGTCCGGCGGAGAGCTTTTCGCTGCCAGGCAGGAACCTGGGCATGAGCACGGCAAGGGGTTCGACGGCGAGCGCGTCCGCGGCGCCCACGAAGAAGGTTTGCGCGTTGTCGATAGTGTCCATCTTTTCCAGCAGCACGGCCAGGAAACCGGCCACGTCGCGGGCGTCCACATAGTTGAACAGCGCCGGTGCCGACAGTGCGGGATCGGCCAGGCGCTCGGCCAGGGTGTGGCCCTGCTGGGTGGGTGCGCCGTCCCATTCCTCCGGGGAGATCACAAAGCAGGGCCGGAACGCGGCATAGCGGATCGCATCGCCGTGGGCTGCGGCAAACATGGCCATGACTTGTTCGGCCACCAGTTTGGATAGCGCATAGGCGTTCCACGGTTTGGGTGTGGTGCGCTCATCCAGCGGGAAGCGCTCCGGTAGCCAGCCTTGTGGGTTGCCGTAGCCAAGCACGGTGGGGCTGGAGGCCGTGACGATCAGCGGCACGCCTTGTTCGGTTGCCGCGTTGATGACGTTGAAGGCCAGCGTGGTGTTGGTCTTCAGGATCACGTCCTCGGGGGCGCTGAAAGGCACGGCGATGGCGGCCAGATGGATGACGGCGTCCGGAGCATGCCGGCGCATGGCATCGCGCACGGCACCGGCGTCGAGCAGGTCCACGGACTCCTGGGCCACGGTGTCAAGGCCGGCACCGGCCGGCAGGGCGTCCCGGTCCACGGACACCACCTCGTGGCCCGTGGCGGCAAACCCCGCCACCACGCTGCGGCCCAGGCGACCGGCACCGCCCGTGATGAGGATCTTGGCCATGCCTCAGTCCCCCAGGGCCTGTGCGTTGGCGGGGTTGTGATTCGGCTTGGAAAGGTCCGCACCGAGCCCCAGCCCGGCAATGCGGACCGGCAGGCCGGTGGCCAGGGATTCGTTGCCGGCGATGCCGACGGACACCGACCGCAGGCCGTCGAGGTAGCCGGAGGGACGGCCCAGCGGGTCCTCCCCGGGGCCGTTGAAAAGATCGGAAAGCATGAGCACGTCGCCGCCGCCGTGCCCGCCGTCGCCATTGACGATCGGTACCTCGTATGCTGCCTCCCAGTGGCGCTGGACCACGAGCCGTTCGCCGTTGCGGCGCACGGCGTCGTCCTCCTCGATGGGCGTGGCACTGGGGTCCACCACATTCTTCGTATCCACGCTGTCGTGCACCGCGGCGCGTTCCACCACGTCCAGTTCGGCCCGGCCCTCAGTGCCGTTGACGCTGACGCGGTAGCCCTCCCAGGGGCTGTGTGCGTTGAGGGAATAGCTCATGGTGGGGCCGCCGTCGTAATCCACCGTCAGGGCCAGGTTGTCCTCAATGGTGATACCGGGGGAAAACACGTCCTGGTCGCGGAGGTAGCCGTCAAGGTGTTCGTTGTCCAGGTACAGGGCGCGCAGTTTGGAGTCCGCACGCAGGTCCAGGGCAAAAGGATCCCGGGTGGCCGGGTCAACGGTCCCCCGGGCCGGGCGTTCGCCCAATCCGCGCGTGGCCGCATTGTCGGCACCGTAAAAGCGCAGGCCGCCGGAGGCGTAGACACGGGCGGGGACGTCGTCGATCCACCAATTGACCAGGTCAAAGTGGTGGGAGGCCTTGTGGATCAGCAGGCCGCCGGAGTTCTTCTTCTCGCGGTGCCAGCGGCGGAAATAGTCCGCGCCGTGCACGGTGTCCAGCATCCAGCTGAAGTCGATGCTGGTGACCTTGCCGATCGCCCCGCTTTGAATGATCTCCTTCAGGGCGCTGTTGCGCGGGGAGTAGCGGTAATTAAAGGTGACCACAACGTTGCGCCCGGTCTCCTCGATGGCGGCGGTGATGCGGCGGCAGCCGTCGGCATCGATCGTGAGCGGCTTTTCCACCACGACGTCGGCCCCGGCCCGCACCGCCTCGACAATGTAGTCCGCGTGGGTGTAGTCCGGGGTGGTGATGATGACCCGGTCAATGGCGTTGGCCCGGATGCAGGCGGAGAGCTCCTTGGGGTCAAAGGCACCCGGCCGGGTGCCGCCCAGCTCCTGGGCAAGGGTGCGGTAGTGCTCCACGCGGCCGGAGTTCACATCGCCGATTGCCACCAGCTCTGCCACGTCGGAGTGTGCCCCCTGGATGGCGCGGATATACATTTCGGCCCGGGATCCGGCGCCGATCAACAGCAGCCGAGGCTTGCCTGTGGTCTGGTCCGCCGGGTGGTGGCCCGGCCTTTCGGGAGACGTCACTACGGTACTCATAAGCCTTGATGCCCTTTCGCAATGCTGCGTTGACGAATGCCACACCCACCATCCGGAGGAATTCCGGGCCGTCGGGAGGAGGTAATGCCGCTCGGGTGAGAAAACGTTTTCTCAAAGCGTTATATGCTTTCTATCAACAGTCAGGGCGATACGTCAAGAACCGCAGCTTTTGTCAGGTTCATGAAACCGCCGTCCCCTAACCGAAAGGAACCACATGGCCAAGCGAGGACACTCCACCCGCGTAGGTATCTCCGACGTCGCCGCCAAGGCGGGGGTTTCCTTGGCAACTGTTTCCCGGGTGATGAACGGGAATTTCAGCGTGGACCCACAGATCGCCGCCAGGGTTCGGGAGACGGCCGCCGAGTTGAAGTACCAGCCCAACCCCATGGGCCGCAACCTTGCCAGGGGCAAGACGGACACGATCGGCGTGGTGGTGCCGGACCTTGGCAACCCCACGTTTCAGGCCGTGCTGCGCGGCGTCAGCCGGGCCGCGGCCCAGGACGGCTACAGGGTCCTGATCGCCGACTCATCGGAGGTCTCCAGCGAGGAGTCGATCCTGGCCGGGGAGGCCCGCCGGCGCTGCGACGGGGTGGTGCTGTGCGCACCCCGCATGAGCGCGGCGGAATTGGAGGAGCTGGCCCCGTCGCTGCACCCGCTGGTGCTGGTGAACAGGACCACGGAGGCGGCCGACAGCCCCAGCGTCATGATTGACTACGGGCAGGGCATTCAAGCCCTCGCGGCCCACCTGGTGGAGCTTGGCCACACAAGGATCGCGTTCGTGGCGGGACCCGAAAGCAGCGCATCCAATGGCTTGCGCCTGGCCGGGCTGGAGAAATTCAAGGGCGACCACCCGGAGATCGAGTTGCAGATCCTGCAGAACGGCTCCACCTTCGAATCCGGCTACGAGTCCGCCGGCGCCGTGGTGGCCTCGGGCGCCACCGGCATCCTGGCATTCAACGACCTCACCGCCATGGGCCTGCTGAGCAGCCTGAACGAACGCGGCATCCGGGTGCCCGAGGACATCTCCGTCACAGGCTTTGACGACATCCCGTTTGCCCGTTACACCACACCCGCACTGACTACCTCGGCCGTGCCCATCACGGAAGCGGGCGAACAGGCGTGGCACCAGATGCGGGACCTGATCAATGGGACGGCAACCACCGAGCCGGTGGTGGTGTTCCAGCCGCACCTGGTGGTGCGCGGCAGCACGGGCGCACCGGCCACGGCGGCACCGGCCACGGGCGGCGCAAAACCGGCCTAGGCCGGCTACGCCGCTACGTAGGCCGGCAGATAGACCACCGACGGCTGACTGCCTGCCACCACCGCCCGCAATCCGCCCAGGGTGGGCGGGGCGGCGCCGGCGGCCCGGGCCTGGATGAGGATGTTGCCCAACGCTGTCGCCTCCACGGGGCCCGCGATGACGGTCAGCCCCGTGGCATTGGCGGTCAGTTGGCACAGCAAGGTGTTTTGCGAGCCGCCGCCCACAATGTGAATGACGTCCACTGCCTGTCCCGAGCGTTCCACCGCCTCCTTGACGGTTTTGGCATAGGCTGCGGCCAGGCTGTCCAGGATGCAGCGCACGACGACGGCCGGCCGGGTTCCCAGCGTCCCTCCCCTTGCGTTGGCGGCGGCGCGGATGCGGGCGGGCATGTTCCCGGGCGCGATGAAAACCTCGGAATCGACGTCGATCAGCGGCCCGCCGGCGGGTTCGGCCGCGGCAGCCGCCAACAGTGCCGGAAGATCATCCGGCGGGGCGCCGGCGTCGGGCCCATCCTGCGCCCAGGTGCGCATGGACTCGCTCAGCAGCCAGAGCCCGCCAACATTGCGCAGGTAGCGGATAGTCCCGTCCACGCCGCGTTCGTTCGTGAAGTTCGCCAGCCGGCTTGCCTCGGTGAGGATTGGGGCGTCGAGCTCCACGCCAACCAGCGACCACGTGCCGGAGGAGATGTACGCAAAGTTGCCGGTCAATGCGGGCACCGCGGCGACGGCTGAGGCGGTGTCATGCGAGCCGACGGCCACCACCATGGTTTTCGCCGGCAGGCCGGTTTGGGCGGCGATCGCGGGGCGCAGGGTGCCGATGGTTTCACCGGGTTCGATCAGCGGCGCGAACAAGTCCTCCGGCAGGCCCAGGGCATCGAGGAATTCGGTGGCCCACTCCCCCGCCACGGCGTCAAAGAGCCCCGTCGTGGACGCATTCGTCGCCTCGGAGCGACGATTCCCGGTCAGCTTGAAGGCCAATAAATCCGGAATCAACAGGGCCTGCAGCCCGGCCAGGCCCTGTTCGGCCGCCAGTTGGTAGATCGTATTGAAGGGCAGGTGCTGCAGGCCCGTGGTCTCGTACAACCGCGCCGGATCGACCCGGGAGTGGACCTTGTCGATGACGGCGCGGCTCCGGTCATCGCGATAGCTGTGGGGCATGCCTTGCAGGGCTCCCCCGGCGTCGAGAAGACCGTAGTCAACAGCCCAGGTGTCGATGCCGATGCTCTCAATGGGGCTGCCAATCGCCGCAGCGTATCTTTCGGCCAATTTGAGTCCCGCCAGGACCTCTGCGAGTAAGGCATCGAAGTCCCAGCGCAAGGCGCCCTCATGCTCCACGACACCATTCGGGAAGCGATGGACCACCTTCAGTTCGATGGCGCCCGCGCCGACTCGCCCGACAATGACGCGCCCCGACGACGCACCGATATCGACGGCGGCAAACAGCCGAGCCGCGGGGCTGGTGTCTCCGAAGGCGACGTCCGTCCCCAAGCGCTCCCACTGCTCGCAAGCTCGCAGCGGGTCCCGCGCGTTCGTGGGCCCCAGGCCGAAGGCCGCCCGCGGCCGAGGGCCGGAAAGTCGCCGAGAAGATGCCGGACCCGCGGCGGTAGTTTCGGTCATCGCAGGAAGGCTGCGGCCACGCCGGCGTCGACGGGGATGTGCAGCCCGGTGGTGTGGGACAGCTCGGCGCTGGTGAGCACGGCGGCGGCATTGGCCACGTTTTCCGGCAACACCTCGCGCTTGAGGAGTGTCCGCTGGGCGTAGTATTCACCGAGCTTTTCCTCGTCGACCCCGTACACGGCGGCCCGCTTGGCGCCCCAGCCGCCGGCGAAGATCCCGGAGCCGCGGACCACGCCGTCGGGATTGATGCCGTTCACCCGGATGCCATACTCACCCAGCTCGGCGGCCAACAGGCGCACCTGGTGGGCCTGGTCGGCCTTCGTGGCCGAGTAGGCGATGTTGTTGGGGCCGGCAAAGACGGAGTTCTTGGAGGAGATGTAGATGATGTCCCCGCCCATGTCCTGTTCTATTAGCACTTTGGCGGCGGCCTTGGAGACCAGGAAGGACCCCTTGGCCATGACGTTGTGCTGCAAATCCCAGTCCTTTTCACTGGTTTCCAATAGAGGCTTGGAGATGGAGAGCCCGGCATTGTTGACCACCAGGTCCAGGCCGCCAAAGGCCAGCACGGCGGCGTCGACGGCGCCCTGGACGGCCGCCTCGTCGGTGACGTCTGCCCGGATGCCGACAGCCACGTCGGCACCGCCCAGCTCGTGTGCGACAGCCTGGGCAGCCTCAAGGTTGAGGTCTGCAATGACTACGCAGGCGCCCTCCTTGGCCAGGCGGGTGGCGATGGCCTTGCCAATGCCCGACGCCGCCCCCGTCACCAGCGCGATCCTGGTGGCGTGGGACTTCGGCTTGGGCAGGCGGGCCAATTTGGCCTCCTCCAGGGCCCAGTACTCGATCCTGAACTTCTCGGATTCCTCGATCGGAGCATAGCTGGAGATGGCCTCGGCACCCCGCATCACGTTGATGGCGTTGAGATAGAACTCGCCCGCCACACGGGCGGTCTGCTTGGTTGCCCCGTAGGAGAACATGCCCACGCCGGGCACCAGGACGATGGCCGGGTCGGCGCCGCGCATGGGCGGGGAGGCTGGGTCCGCATGCCGGTCGTAGTACGCCGCATAGGCCTTGCGGTACTCGGCGTGGAGTTCCTTCAGGCGGGCGATGGAGGCTTCCACGGATATGTCGGCGGGCAGGTCCAGGACGAGTGGCTTGACCTTGGTGCGCAGGAAGTGGTCGGGGCAGCTGGTGCCCAAGGCGCCCAGGCGCGGGTGTTCGGCCGAGCCCAGGAAGTCCAGGACTGCGGGGTCGTCGCTGAAGTGTCCCACGGCGGCCTTGTCCGTGGAGGCCAGTCCGCGGATGGTGGGTGCCAAGGCAGCGGCTTTGGCACGGCGTTCGGCCTGCGGCAGCGCGGCAAATCCGGGCAATGCAGGGCCGAACGGTTCCACCCGCCCGTTGGCTTTAATGAATGCCTCCGCCGTGTCGATGATCCACAGCGAGTTCGCCTCGGCTGCCTCGCTGCTATCCCCCCAGGCGGTGATGCCGTGGCCACCAAGGATCACCCCGATGGCGTCCGGATTGTTGGCCTTGATGGCGGCAATGTCCAGGCCCAGTTGGAAGCCGGGGCGCCGCCACTGCACCCACGCCACCTTGGTGCCAAAGATCTTGGCCGTGAGCTCCTCGCCGTCGGCCGCTGTGGCAATGGCGATCCCGGAGTCCGGGTGCAGGTGGTCAACATGAGCGGCGTCGAGGAGGCCGTGCATGGCGGTGTCGATTGACGGCGCCGCGCCGCCTTTGCCGTGCAGGCAGTAATCAAAGGCGGCCACCATGTCGTCTTCGCGTTCCACGCCCGGGTAGCTGTGGACCAGGGCGCGCAGCCGGTCCAGGCGCAGCACGGCGAGTCCGGGCTCCGTCAGGGTGCCCAGGTCGCCACCGGAGCCCTTGACCCAGAGCAGTTCCACCGGCTCCCCCGTGACGGGGTCCGCGGCCAGGCCCTTGGCGGAGGTGTTGCCGCCGGCATAGTTCGTGGTGCGCTTGTCGGCACCGAGGCGATTCGAGCGGGTAATCAAGGCGGCCACCGCATCGAGGGCACCTTCCGCCCTGCCGGGTGCCTGCGTCGTGCTTGTCATTTCGGTCATGGCGCTCATGCTCCCCATCCGGCCTGGGTTCCGCCCACGCGCTCTTCGTTGATTTGTTTTTGGTATCCGCTGGCGGCGTAGGCGGCCATCGGGTCCCCGGGCAGGCCGCGAGACTCGCGCCAGTCGGCCAGGGCCGGGCGGACGTCCGAGTAGAAAGCGTCGGAGAAGATGCCATTGGCACCCAGGACATCCCCGGCGTTCTGCGCTTCGGTCAGGGCCACCCGGTCCACCAACAGGGCCCGGGCCGTCATTTCCTGCACGTTGAGCACCGAACGTATCTGACCTGGGATTTTTTCCTCCAGGTTGTGGCATTGGTCCAGCATGAGTGCGACGCCGGAGCCCGGCCCCAGCCCGCGGCCACGGATCACCTCGTACATGATGCGGAACAACTGGTAGGGGTCGGCGGCCCCCACGATCAGGTCGTCGTCCGCGTAGAAGCGGGAGTTGAAGTCGAAGGAGCCCAGCTTGCCCAGGCGCAGCAGCTGGGCCACGATGAACTCGATGTTGGTGCCCGGTGCGTGGTGGCCGGTGTCCAGGCAGACGAGCGCCTTCTCCCCCAGGGCCAGGGTGTGGGCGTAGGAGGTGCCCCAGTCCGGGACGTCCGTGTGGTAGAAAGCCGGCTCGAAGAACTTGTATTCAAGCACCATCCGCTGGTCATCGCCCAGCCGGGTGTAGATCTCCTGCAGGGATTCGGCCAGGCGGTCCTGGCGGCCGCGAATATCGCCCTGGCCCGGGTAGTTGGTGCCGTCGGCCAGCCAAATCTTCAAGTCCCGGGAACCCGTGGCGTCCATGACGTCGAGGCATTCAAAGTGGTGGTCGATGGCCTGGCGGCGGACCGCCTTGTCAACGTGCGTCAGGGAGCCGAACTTGTAGGCGTCGTCCTGGAACGTGTTGGAGTTGACGGTGCCCAGCCCAACGCCCAGGCCGGCTGCGTGGCTCTTGAGGGCCTCGTAGTCATCGACCTTGTCCCACGGGATGTGCAGCGCCACGGTCGGGGCAAGGCCCGTGAGCTCATGGACCTTGGCGGCATCGGCAATCTTCTCCTGAACCGTCCTGGGCGTGCCCGGCGTGCCGAAGACCTTGAAGCGGGTCCCTGAGTTCCCGTAAGCCCATGACGGGACCTCGATCGCCAGCTCCGACAAGCCGTCCGAAATGCTGTTGATATCCATCGTGTGGGTCTTCCTCCTTGGCAGCCGGCCTGGTGTTCGGCTGCATTGATAAAAGTTGTGAATCGTTTCATACCAATCGGTGCGAACCGCTCTAGAACAAGGGAACTAGGGGTACGGTGCTCCGAGCTGCCGTTCAAGGTTGAAAACCTCGGGCAGGACCTCAAATCCTCGGTCCGGGTTGTCGCCGTCGAACAAATCGCTCATGTGGGCCTGCCACCGGGTGTTGACTTCTTCGAGCTGCATGAGGGCCAAACTTGTTTCAAATGACTCGCATTCGAGATAGCCGATGAGTTGGCCGTCCTCGCTGAGAAACAAGGAGTAGTTGTGCCAGCCGGTCTTGCCCAGGGCCAGCAGCATTTCCGGCCAAACCTCCGCGTGGCGGCGCGTGTACTCCTTGACGCGGTCCGGGTGGATGGAGGAGCGAAAGCAGACGCGCATCGGGTGCTCCTTTCGGTGCTGGCAGGGGACGGTGTTGCCACCCCCTGCCAGCTCTTCGGCCTAGAAGTTGAACTTGTCCACGTTGTCGGCGGTGAACACGGTGGGTTCACCCAACAGCACGGTGGCGTCGGCCCCAACGGTGACCTTGCCGAGCGTTCCGGCGGTGAAGCTCTGGCCTTCGGCGCCGGTGATCTGGCCCGATGCCAGGGCAGCACCGGCATAGGCCGCCAGATAGCCAAGCTTTTCAACGTCCCAGAGCACAAACGACTTCATGGTTCCGTTCTTGACGAATTCCTTGAGCTGGCTGGGGAAGCCAAGCCCGGTCAGCTGGACCTTGCCCTTATAGTCGGAGCCCGAGAGGTACTGGGCAGCGGCGGCGACACCAACGGTGGTGGGCGAGATGATGCCCTTGAGGGTCGGGTGTGCCTGCAGCAGGGCCTGGACTTCCTGCTGGGACTTCTGGGCGTCGTCGTTGCCGTATACCGTGGAAACCAGCTTCAGCTTGGAGTATTCGGGCTTCGCCAGGTCCTTCTTCATGAGCTCGATCCACGCATTCTGGTTGGATGCGTTGGCCGTGGCCGAAAGGATTGCGATGTCACCGCCGTCGGGCCCGATGGCGTCGGAAATTGCCTTGATCTGGGAGTCGGCAATGCCCTGGGCGGTGGCCTGGTTGATGTACAGGTCCCGGCAGGAGGGATCGGTGTCGGAGTCGAAGGTGACCACCTTGGCGCCGGCGGCCCGAGCCTCATCCAGGGCCGAACAAATCGCCTTGGGGTCGTTGGCCGAGGTGGCGATGACGTCGACGCCCTGCTGGGTGAGTGTGTTGATGTAGCTGACCTGGCTCGAGGCGCTCGCGTCGGAGGGGCCTACTTCCGAGAACGCCCCCTTGAACTCGGTCACGGCCGTCTTGCCGCCCCGGTCGGTCACGGTGAAGTAGGAGTTGTTAAGCTGCTTCGGAAGGAATGCGACTTTCAACCCGCCTTTGATCGGCGCATCCGGGTTTGCGGCCGCGGCCGAGGTCTTGTTGACAACCGCCTCATTGGCGGTGGAATTGTTGGTGGTGCCGCCGCAGGCCGTCAGGGCCAGCACGAGTCCGGTGGCCAGGGCCAGCCCGGTAACCAGTTTTGGCTGGCGGCGGGCCGCTTTGGTGCGGATTTCGAAAGACTTCATGGTTCTACCCTTCTCAAGGAACATCATTGTTGTGGTTTTGGTAGTGGAACGGAGAGAATTCGGGACCGCTGGCTGCGATTGCGATTCCAGGAAACGGCGTTCGGTGCAACGACGGCCACAATGAGCAGGCCGCCGGTCAGCATGGACAAGGTGTCCTCGGGAACGCTGGCCAGTTGCAAGGCATTGCGCAGCACGGCCAGCAGGCCAACCCCGGCGATGACACCGGGCAGGTTGCCCTTGCCTCCGAAGATGGAAACGCCGCCCAGGAGCACTGCGGCAATGACGGAAAGTTCCAGCCCCGTGGCGTTGTCGCCGCGGGCGCTGCCATAGCGCAATGTCCACCAGACACCCACCATGGCGGAGACGACCCCCGAGACAACGAACAACCAGAACCGGGCTTGGGCAACGGGGATCCCTGCAAACCTTGCGGCGTCTTCGCTGTAGCCGATGGCGAACAGTGACCGGCCGAACCCGGTGAAGTGCAAGACGACGCCGAAGATGACCACGAGGGCCAGAACAGGGACGATCCAGACAGGGATCCCGGTGTCGCCGATCTTCGCCTGCAGGCTGGTTGTGATGGCGCGCGGGAAACTCGTCACGGCCGTATCGCCCAGGACCACGAACGCCAGCCCGCGGTACAGCGCCAGCGAACCGATGGTCACGGCCAGCGACGGCAGCCCGACGACGGCGACCAGCACTCCGTTGATCGCTCCCCAGACAGCGCCAAGGACGATGCAGAGCGGGACGATGGTTTCCAGGGGCATGCCGGCGTTCCAGAGCGCACCAAAGATGCAGCTGGTGAATCCGGCGATGCTCGCCACGGAGAGGTCGATTTCACCGATCAGCACGATCAGCGTCATGGGCAGGGCCAGCAGAAGCACGGGAATGATGTCGATCAACAGGAACCCGGTGTTCCGCGGCGATGCGAAGCCCTGGACGGTGACCGAAGCGACAATGATGGAAACAATCAGCGCCACGATGATGGCCGCATCCCAGCCCAGCAGCCGGCCGAAGGCAAGGCGTCGGCGGGGATTCATGATCTTGGCAGTGCCCGTGTCAAGGGGGCGTTGGACTGTGTCATTAACCGGCATGTGAATCATTTCCTCTCATGCGGCGTTCGTTGCGGACGGCCAGGTAGCGGTCCAGCCCGATGGAGGCCAGGATCAGCGCACCGACCATGGCCTTTTGCCAGAACGGGGAGACGCCCAACACCGGCAGGGACGATGAAATCGTGGTTAGCAGCACGGCCCCAATGGCGGCCCCGTACACGGTGCCAACGCCGCCGGCGATGGCCACGCCGCCCACCACGGCGGCGGCCACAACGTTCAGTTCCAGCCCTTGTCCGGCAGTGGCGTCAAGGTTGCCGTACTTTGCGGCGTAGATGACGCCGGCCAGCCCGGCCATGGCACCGGAGGCCACAAAGGCGGAGAAGACCCGCGTCCCGACCCGGATGCCGTAAAGCCGAGCGGCCGTATCGTCGGAACCGATGGCGTAGAACTCCCGCCCGGTGCGCAAGTGCTGGAGGTACAGGCCAACGGCGACCACAACCACGAGCGCGATCAGCGCCAATACCGGAAGCCCGAAAATGGTGGCGGTTCCGAGGGCGATGAATGCCTCCGGCAGGTTAGAAGGGCTGATTTGCTGCCCCTCTGCCCAGGCAAAGTCGATACCGCGGAAGATGTACAACGTTCCCAAGGTGACCACCAGGGCAGGAACCCGGGCAATCGCGATGAGCGCGCCGTTGAAGGCTCCGAGAACGGCACCGAGTCCGATCCCGATGATGATCATGGCCGGTACAGGCAGTTGCGGCATCGCGATGAAGATTTTTCCGGTGGCAAAGGCGGTCAGGCCAAGGACCGAGCCAACGGACAGGTCGACGTTCTTTGTCACGATGACTACGGCCTGCCCCACCGCCAGGATGACCAGGATGGAAGCGTTCAGCAGCAGGTCCTTGGTGCTTTGTCCGTCCAGGAATCTCGGGTTGACTGCGGCGGTGACGGCGACCAGCAGGACCAGGGCCAGGAAGACCCCGAATTCGCGTGACCGGCTCAGCTCGCCGAGCCGCCCCAGCGACGGGCCCCGTTTCAGGGCAATCGTGCTCATAGTTCCGTCTCCTCAGTAGTGGTGTGGACCCCGGTGGCGGCGGCCATGACGGTTTCCTCGGTGGCCGCACCCCGGGCAAGTTCTGCGGAGATCCTGCCCTCGTGCATCACCAGGACGCGGTCCGACATGCCGAGGATCTCGGGCAGCTCCGAGGAAATCATCAATACGGCCATGCCATTGCCGGCAAGCTCGGAGATCAGGCGGTGAACCTCGGATTTTGTGCCGACGTCGATGCCGCGGGTTGGTTCGTCAATAATGAGCAGGCGCGGGCCGGTGGCCAACCATTTTCCGAGGACCACTTTTTGCTGGTTTCCGCCAGAGAGCGTGGAGATTGGCGACGTTGGGGCGCCGGCCTTGATCTGCAGCTTCTTTGCCCACTCGTGGGTGGTCGCGGCTTCCGCCCCGTTGGTCAGGAGTCCAAACTTGCTGAGCTTGCGCCGAAGTGTCAGGGTCAGGTTCCGGCTGACGTTCAACTCCATGACCAGGCCCTGCTTGCGACGGTCTTCCGGGACGAATCCGATCCCGGACGCCATGGCTGAGGGCGGCGAATAGGATTTGAGGCGCTTCCCGTCCACCAGGACCGTGCCGGAATCGTAGCGGTCGACGCCAAAGATCGCCCGTGCGACTTCGGAACGGCCGGCCCCCACCAGGCCGCTCAGGCCGACTATTTCCCCGGCCCGGACGTCGAAGGTGATGTCGGAGAAGATGCCCTTGCGCGAGAGCCCGTTCACCTGAAGGACTGTGGCGCCGATACTTGCTTCCTGTTTGGGGTACAGGGACGCCACGTCACGGCCCACCATTTGGCGGATGACGCCGTCGACGCTCAATGACTCCGTCCGTGCCGTGGAAACGTGGGCGCCGTCGCGCATCACCGTGATCCACTGCGACAGGGAGAACACCTCGTCAAAGCGATGGGAGATGAACAAGACGGCCGCGCCGCGCTCTTGAAGCCTGCGCGTCACGGCGAAGAGCCGTTCAACCTCGACGCCGCTGAGTGCGGCCGTAGGCTCGTCCATGACCAGGATGCTGGCGTCCAGTGAAATCGCCTTGGCAATCTCAACGACCTGCTGGTCTGCGATCGACAACCCGTGGGCCAATCGGTCGGGGTCAATGGCAACGCCCAACTCCTCGAACAGGACCCGGGCACGCCGGCGCATTTCCCTCCTGTCGATCATGCGGAATTTGCGTAGCGGCTGTCGGCCCATGAAGATGTTTTCCGCAACGCTGAGGTCCGGGAACATCGTCGGTTCCTGGTAAATCACGGCGATGCCGGCCTCACGCGCCTGCAGGGGGTCCTTGAAGGTGGTCAACGCCCCGTCGAGCAGCATCTCGCCCTGGTCTGCCTGGTGCAGCCCGGCCAGAGTTTTGACGAGCGTTGATTTGCCTGCGCCGTTTTCGCCCACGAGTGCCGTGACTTGCCCGGGGAACAGTTGAAGGCTCGCGTTGTGGAGCGCCTTCACGGCGCCAAACGATTTGGCAATGTTCCGCAGCTCAAGCCGGGGCTGGACGGGCTGCTCGGCAACCGCTGCGGCGGCACCCCTCCCGTCCTCATTGGCTTCATTCATGCCTAATTTACTCCCTCGTAAATGAATCGATTCATTGTGATCTGTTCCACAGCATAGATGGCAAAAAGGCGGGGTGTCAAGGACGTTTCGGCAACGCGTTTCCGCTCGCGTGTACGATGACTGATATCGCTTTGATTCGATTCAGAAGAAAGGGTGAACATGTCAACAGATCAACCCGCAAAGGTCAAGGATGTGGCCGCCAGGGCTGGCGTTTCCGTTGGCACCGTCTCGAACGTGCTGAACAAGCCGGAGTCGGTGTCTCCGGCCAAGCGAACCAGGGTCCTTGCCGCCATTTCCGAGCTGGGCTTTGTCCGCAATGAATCGGCCCGAAGCCTTCGCTCCGGCTCCAGTCATACTGTCGGGCTGCTTGTCCTTGACATTCGAAACCCGTTCTTCACGGACGTGGCCATGGGGGCTGAAATCACTGCCGATGACCACAAGCACGCCATCGTCCTGGCCAACAGCGGTGAAAGCAGCACCCGCGAGGCCGCCTATCTTGACCATTTTGAGGAACAGCGGGTGCAGGGAATCCTCATCACCCCTGTCTCCGACGTGCTTGAGCGGCTCGACAGGATGCGGTCCAGGGGCATCCCGGCCGTCCTGGTCGACAGGCTGGCGGACACCGACCAGTTCTGCTCCGTGTCCGTCGATGACACCGAAGGCGGGCGCATGGCCGCCAACCACCTCATCGAGGCCGGATACCGCAGGCCGGCCTTCGTGGGGGGCCCCATGTCGCTCCAACAGGTCAGCGACCGCTACCGCGGGGCAAGCGAAGCCGCCACCGCGCACGGAATCCCGAATCTGTCACGTTTTGAAACGGCTGACCTCAGCTTCGTCCAGGGCCGCCTGGCCGCCGACGCCATCGCCGGCATGGCACTCCAGGAGCGTCCCGACGCCATTTTTGCCGCCAATGACATCCTGGCCCTTGGCCTGCTGCAATCCTTTGGTGAACACGGCATCCGGGTGCCCGAGGATATTGCGTTGATTGGTTTTGACGACATCGATTTTGCGTCGCAGTCCAGCATCCCCCTGTCATCGATCCGGCAGCCGAGCCGGATGATCGGGCAACGGGCGGCCGAGCTTCTTTTCGAGGAAATCGCTTCCGAGCCGGACCACATCCACCAGCAGGAAGTCTTTACGCCGGAGCTTGTAATCCGGCGCAGCACCCAACGGTGAGGACACGGCGGTGCCCTCCCGGCAGCGCAACCGGCACTGCCGACGTCGTGCAAGAAACCATGGCACGCCGTCACAGGCAGCCAACACATAAGCACCCGTGCCCGGCGTCGTGGACGCCCGGCACGAGTGCTTTTGTGTAGCGGAAGACTAGTCGCGTGCCTCGGCTTCGATTTCCACGCTTGGCACGGCGGCCGGGATCCGGTTCGCCCCTCCATTGCGGTAGCGGAAGACGCCGATCGCCACCACGACGGCGGCAAGCCCGGTGGAGAGCAGGAGCGCCTCCCGGGTTTCGGAGACGATGACCATCCCCACCAGCAAGGCCACGATGGCGATGATCGAGAGCCAGGTCAGGTACGGGAAGAGCCACATCTTCAGTTCCAGGTCCTTTGCGGCCGCTCCCATCCGGCGGCGCAGGACCAGTTGGGAAATGGCAATCACCAGCCACACGAACAAGGCGATGGCCCCGGAGGTGTTAACCAGGAACAAGAACACCGAGTCCGGTGCCAGGTAGTTCAGGCCCACGGTGACAAAGCCGACCACCGTAGATGCCATCACCGCCGATGCGGGCACGCCGCGCTTGGAGATCTTCCGCCACGATTTGGGCGCATCGCCGCGGGTGGACAGGGAAAACAGCATGCGGCTGGCCGTGTACAGGCCGGAGTTCAGGCAGGAAAGGACCGAGGTCAAGACAACAATATCCATAATGGTGCCGGCACCGGGGATGCCAAACAGCTCGATGACGGCCACGTAGGGGCTCTTGGCAACCGAGGTGTCGTTCCAGGGCAGCAGCGTCACCACAATGGCAATGGAGCCAATGTAGAAGATCAGGATGCGCCATACGGTGGATTTGACCGCCTTCTTGACGGCGTCAACGGGGTTTTCGGATTCGCCGGCAGCGATGGTGGCAATTTCGGCCCCGAAAAAGGAAAAGACAACCACCAGGATGCCCGCCAGGACCGCTCCGGGCCCGTTCGGGAAGAAGCCCCCGTTGCCTGTCAGGTTGCTCATGCCCGGCGCCTGGACGCCTGGCATGAAGCCGAGGATCGCCACCACGCCAAGCAAGAGGAACAAAATGATGGCGGCAACCTTGACCGACGCAAACCAAAACTCAAACTCGCCGAACGACTTCACGGATGCCACGTTGGTCAAGGTCAACAGCACCATGAGGATCAGTGCCCACTCCCACTGCTCCACGCCCGGGACCCAGCGGTGCATGATGGCGGCACCGGCCGTGGCCTCAACGCCGAGCACGATGATCCAGAACCAGGCGTACAGCCAGCCAATGCTGAACCCGGCCCACCGGCCCAGCGCCTTGTCCGCGTAGGTGGAGAACGAACCCGTTTCGGGGTTTGCCGCGGCCATTTCCCCGAGCATCCGCATGACAAGGATGACCACCACGCCGGCGGCGGCATAGGCAACCAGAATTCCCGGACCCGCTTGCTGGATGGCCACGCCGGAGCCCACGAACAGTCCCGCCCCAATGACGCCGGCAATGGCAATCATGGACAAGTGGCGCGGTTTGAGCGATTTCGACAACTGTTGATCTGATTGCACTTGCAGTACTTCCTATTGGCTTGCCCACAACGGCGACGCTGCCGTGGATGTCCGCACGGTTGCGCACGGGCCGTTTCAGCCTATGAGGGTTCCTCGGAGGCACGACTGGTCACTTATCCAAAAACGGTTGTTCGGTTTTAGTCAGTTGCACTTAAGCGGATGGATTC
>JBAUMA010000685.1:0-2038 GCA_049578485.1 Specibacter sp. | reverse complement strand
CCGGCGGACCTGGTGTTCCTGTCCCTGGGCTTCACCGGCCCGGAAACCGCGGAACTGACACACCAGCTGCCCGTGGAATTGGATGCGCGTTCGAACGTGGGCCGTGACGGGTATTACATGACCAGCCGCCCCGGCGTGTTTGCCGCTGGGGACGCGGGACGCGGGCAATCGTTGATCGTCTGGGCCATCGCCGAGGGGCGTGCCTGCGCCGCCGCGGTGGACAAGTACCTGATGGGGGAGACCAACCTTGATGCGCCCGTCTCACCCAGTGACTCGGCTATCAGTGTGATGTAACAACGCGCTAGGCTGGAGGCGGGATCCAAGATTTTAATGTCAACCACACCAATAGGTAGGTAAATTGAGACGCGCAAAAATTGTGGCCACTTTCGGGCCGGCCATCGCCAGCTATGAGAACACCCTCGCCGTGTTGGATGCCGGCGTCAACGTAGCCCGCATGAACATGAGCCACGGCGATTACGCCGTGCACCAGAACACTTTCAACAACGTGCGCAAGGCCGCCGCCGAACTCGGCAAGCCCGTCGCCATCATGGCCGACCTCCAGGGCCCGAAGATCCGCCTGGGCCGCTTCGCCAACGACGTGGGCTACGACCTCGCCGTGGGCGATGTCTTCACCATCACCACCGAAGACGTTCCCGGCACTAAGGACATCTGCTCCACCACGCTGAAGTCCCTGACCGAAGACGTCAAGCCCGGCGACATCCTGCTGATCGACGACGGCAAGGTCTCCGTGCGTGCCACCGCCGTTGACGCCGTCAAGGTGGTCACCGTGGTGACCGTTCCCGGCAAGGTGTCCAACAACAAGGGCATCAACCTGCCTGGCGTTGCCGTCAACGTTCCGGCGTTGAGCGAAAAAGATGAAGACGACCTGCGCTGGGCTCTGGCCTGCGGCGTGGACATGATTGCGCTTTCCTTCGTGCGTGACGCCGCCGACATCCAGCGCGTCCACGAAATCATGGATGAGGCCGGGCGCCGCGTGCCCGTCATCGCCAAGATCGAAAAGCCGCAGGCAGTGGACAACCTCGAAGCCATCGTTGACGCGTTTGACGCGATCATGGTGGCCCGTGGCGACCTGGGTGTTGAGCTCCCGCTCGAAGATGTGCCGCTGGTGCAGAAGCGTTGTGTTGAGATGGCACGCCGCTGGGCCAAGCCCGTCATCGTGGCAACCCAGGTGCTGGAATCCATGATTGAAAGCCCGCGCCCCACCCGCGCCGAGGCTTCCGACTGCGCCAACGCCGTGCTCGACGGCGCGGATGCGGTCATGCTCTCCGGTGAGACAAGTGTTGGCGCGTTCCCGATCGAGACCGTCAAGACGATGGCCCGCATCATCGAAGCCACCGAAAAGGACGGCCTCAAGCGCATCCCGAGCCTCGGCTCGGAGCCGAAGACCCGCGGCGGCGTCATCACGGCAGCTGCCGTGCAGATCGCCGACCAGCTCGAGGCGAAGTACATTGCCACGTTCACCCAGTCGGGCGACTCGGCACGCCGCCTCTCCCGCTTGCGCCCGGCCCGGCAGGTCTTTGCCTTCACCCCGGTGGAGCAGGTCCGCAACCAGCTGGCCCTGACCTGGGGCATTGAGCCGGTTCTGGTGCCCATGGTGGCCCACACCGACGCCATGACCCAGCAGGTCGACGCCACACTGTTGGAGAAGGGCCTGGTTGAAGTGGGCGACATGGTGGTCATTGCTGCCGGTTCCCCTCCCGGACAGGCCGGTTCCACGAACCTGGTCAAGGCCCACAAGGTGGGTGACCTCGCCGACATTGGCAAGGACGCTGACGGCATCCCGCTGAACCGCGAAAAGGTTGGCCCCTGGCCCACCGCGTAACACCGCAGCACCGGTGGTCGAGCCTGTCGAGACCCCAACGACTACGCACTGCTTGCGAAAAACGAACCTGTTTTCGCAAGCAGTGCGTCTTTGTTTTTAACCCAAACCACGATTAACCCACGACGGCGGCACCCAAGGTGGGTGCCGCCGTCGGGCGTTAAACGTCATTTGGGCCCACGCGCCCGAGGGACCCGC
>JBAUMA010000684.1:0-3834 GCA_049578485.1 Specibacter sp. | reverse complement strand
TGGCCGACTTCATTGAGCAATTGCAAGCCGGACCGGTGTTGTTGCTGGGACATTCCTACGGAGCATATCTGGCGCGTGGTGTGGCGGCCCGACGACCGGATCTAGTCCTGGGCCTGGCGTTGATATGCCCCGTCGCCGAGCACTCAACCCATGTGCCCGACCACCAAATGATGCGGCAAGAAGCTGCCTCGTATGACGAACTCGGATCAGAGCAGTGGGAGGGGTTCGATGAATACTTCGTCGTGCGCACTCCGGCCACAGCCCGCCGTTATCGCGACCATGTCGTGCCGGGCACGGAACTCGTGGATGAAGCCGGGCTGGGCCGCATCTTCTCGGAATGGGCGGTCGACGCCGGTTCAAACACCTTCCTGGCACCGACCCTGATCGTGGCGGGGCGAAGCGACTCGATCGTTGGGTATCACGACGCAATGGAGTTGCTCGAGGGATACCCGCATGCGACTTTGGCGGTAGTCGACGGCGCCGGTCATGCACTCATGCACGAACGGCCCGGGCTGCTCGCCGCATTGCTCGACGATTGGCTTGATCGGGCTCGTCCAGAGAACAAATAGCCGATCAGTCCCAACGCATCGGGACTGATCTATCCAAGGATCCCCGGACAAACCGCATTCTGACTTGGGGGCACACCTCCGCGAGATTGGCACCCCGCTACCGCCGCCGGTGCGTGATTTCCGTGTATGCGGTGAGCGCCAGCAACAAGGCCACGGCGGCCGCCAGCAGCACGGCCGCGGAAACAACCGCGCCCAAGGGGATCAACAGCACGGATACCGCCACCGCGGGCAGGCCCCAGGGCAGGACCGCCCGGAGCGGCTGGCCGTAGCGCAGCGTCACCAGGGCGTTCGTGACGTAGAAAAGTGCCAGTCCGCCGCCGAGGGCCGTCCTGGCGCCCAGCGGCAAATACTCGTAAGGCGCCGGAATGGCGGTGGCGATCCCCGCCGCAATGGACGTGACTCCCAGGACGAGCAAAAACGGCAGGAACAGCGTGGTCTGCAGGATCCCGGAAAAGTCGGCCCGCGATTGCAGCCGTTCCAGCCCCGCCGTCACCATGCCCGTGCCGTACTGGAAGAACGCCCAGCCCAGCAGTGCAACCAGCAAGAATCCGAGGGCCCCGGCAATTCCGGCGCCGACGTCCCAGTCGGCCGACACCTCACTGACAATGGTGAACACCGCCTCGCCCAGGACGATGACAACAAAGAGACCCAGCCGCTCCGATGCGTGTTCAATGTTGACGCCGGCCGCGGCGCGCCCGGACCACAAGCGCCCGCCAATGGTCACCATGCCAACCTCCACGGCGATGGCGAAAGCCCACAAGATGACGGCGAAGGGCAGCGGCAAGAAGCACGCAGCGAGCCAGAGGAGGGCAGTACCGCCGTTGTAGATCCAGATCCGCCAGGGTGTTGGGCCGGGTTGTTGACGGTCCTTGTACAACCACAAGACCAGCAGGATCACGCGCATCCCCGCATTGCCCAGCGAAAAGGACCAGGCCCGGTCCCCGAAGGCGCCAGGCGCGGCGGCTGCCATGACGCCCGCGGCAGCCATGGCGGCCAGCATGGCAATGCCCAGCGCCCTGGCGGAGAGACCTGGCAGCAGGTTCACCACCGAGACGATGTTCACCCACGCCCACCACGCGGGGAAGAACAGCAGGACAAAGGTGCCGAACTGCGCCCATCCCGGGTCCCCGTGGATGCCGTGGGCCAACTGGCCCACAAACACTACAAAGACGAGGTCGAAGAACAACTCCATCCAGTGAACCCGGCCGGGTTCCCGGGCTGCCTCGCGCCCCAGCCGCTGCACCCCGGTGCGTTTATCGTTCATGGGCCAATGGTAGGGCCGGCCGCGGGGGAATCGGCGTCGAACACCAAAAATCCCCCGGACCGCAATGATCCAGGGGATTGAAGGAGTCGCCTAGACCGAGACTGCGGTGAGGTTTTCCGCAGTGGCGGGTTCGACGTCGAGCATGGAAGGCAGGTGCACGGCCTCCTCATTGCGGTGCCGGCCAAGGACAGCCAGGGCGATGCCTGCCGCGGACCAAGCGATGAGCACCAGCCAGTGAATGCCCACGGCGGCGTCCGGGAAGTAGGACAGGTCCCGCAGCAGCGTGCCCGTGGCGCCCGGCACGAACCACTGGCCGATCTGCCCCCATGCCCCGGGCAGGAATTCCTGCGGGGAGGTCAGCGAGGAAATCGGGTTGCCGATGAACATGGTCAGCACGGCGCCGACCGGGATGCCCGGCTTGCCCAGCAGGGACTCCAGGCCCACGATCGTGATCGCGATGGCGAACAGGCCCAGACCCATGGCCAATGCGTTGAGGAGGTACGGGCCGGACAGGATGCCGAACCAGCCCTGCAGGATCCCGACCAGGCCAAGTCCGCCGGCCGCGCCATAGACGGCCGCAGCTGCCAGGCGGCGCCGGAATCCGGTCACCACCAGGGAGATCAGCACGCCGCCAATCATGCCGCCCATCGCCAGGGGGAGTCCCAGCAGTGCCAAGCCCGTGCCGCGGGGGTCCTGCTTGTTCAAGGGCGCGACGTCGGTCACGGTCACCTTGGGTGCCTGGGCCGGCTGGACGGCGGCCGTCACGGCTGACAAATCGCCCGAGGCAAGGGCAGCCTGCACCCTTGCCGCCTGTGCAGAGGCTGCCTGCTGAGCCATGCCTTGGGTGATTCCCGCGGCTGCCTGGTTCATGATCTGGACCACCACCGGGCTCGCGGCGGAGGCCGTCACCACCTCCACGCCCGACCCGTCCGTCGCAACTACGAATGCCCCATAGGCATCTCGGGTCGTGACGGCGTCAATGGCTGCAGCCCGGTCATCGACGGGGCTGATGGCAAAGGCCCCCGTCTTTTTCAGCTGGGTGTTCAGGGCGGTCGCGGCGGGACCGCTGCCCGCAACGACCACGGGCAGGTTGTGCACGCTGGAGGTCACGGTTGGCCAGAGGAAAGCCAGGAGCACGACGGCGACGACGGCTGCCGAGCCCACTGCTGTAGCGAGCGTCAACCCCCAGCGGGTGTGGGGCGGTGCGATGGTGGACATGGTGGCTCCTCGAGGTAAAAAGAATGTTCGTTTTCTATTAAGCCATTTATTGGGGCGCAACGTCAAGAACGATCGTTCTCTTTTGCTGGTAGTGTGCGACACATGCCCCGCGTTTCCGAAGAACATAAAAAACTCATGACCCTGCGAATCGAGCAGGCGGCCATGGAATGTGCCCTCCGTGAAGGGTTCGCTGCCATGTCGATGGCCGACATCATCAGCGAATCCGGTCTCTCCGCCGGTGCAATCTATGGGTACTACAAGAGCAAGGACGAACTCCTGGCCGCTCTGGCCCGGCGTGTTGTTGGCAGCCGGGTGGCGGAGTTGGATGGGCTGGCCGCCAGGTCGCCGGTGCCGCACCCCGCTGAGGCGTTGCAGGAGTTCATGGGATCGATTGCCGGACCGTTGCGCGACGGCGGGCTGGTGGTCCAGATCTGGGGCATGGCATCGCACTCCGAAACCATCGGTGCCATTGCCCGTGACGCTTACGGCCAGTTGCGTGAGCACCTGCAGGCCTACTTGACCGCGTGGTACCGAGACGCCCGCGCCATGGATGCCGGCGCCGCCGCGCAGGATTCCGCAGCCATCACGCTGGCCGTTCTTGCCCTGGTACAGGGCTGGCTGTTTCGGGTTCCCGTGGCGGGTACCGAAGATGACCAGCAATATCGTGACGCCGTCGCCGCGCTGTTGCGCCACCTTTAAACCGGGGGCGGAAGCGGTGATTCGCCCCCGCTGTGGACCGATTTCGGCGACGGTGGGGCCGTTGTGGTGTTTCGCTGCCGGCCG
>JBAUMA010000683.1:0-10365 GCA_049578485.1 Specibacter sp. | reverse complement strand
CAGCGTCACCGAAGCCGCCGTAAACCGGATCAAGGCGGACCTGGCCACCCGCGCGGACGGCACGGCCGGCGTCGTGCTGGCCCACACCTTTGCCAGCGGAGGCATCACCTCCGCCAGCGAACGCGATCTGTCCATCGGGGGAGTGGGTGCCGTGCCCTTGGACCTCTTTGACGGGTTCGCCTATGCGGCGCTGGGGCACCTGCATGGCCGGCAGAAAATCGCCGGGTCGGTGCGGTATTCCGGCTCCCCGCTGCCGTATTCCTTCTCCGAGGCCAGGCACACCAAAGGGGCATGGCTGGTGGAGATCACCGCCGAGGGCCTGGGTGCGGTGACCGCGGTCGACTGGCCGGCGGAGCGCCCGTTGTCGCTGCTGCGCGGAAAGCTCGAGGAGCTGCTGTCGGAGGCCCGGTGGGCGGAGTCTGAAACCCACTTCTGCCAAATTACGCTCACCGACGACGACCGCCCCGCCAACGCCATGGAACGGCTGCGCACCCGTTTTCCCAACACCCTGGTGCTCATGTTTGAACCGGAGAACGCCCGGGACGCGGCAGCGAAATCGTACAGCCAACGCGTCTCGGGGGCGGTTGACGAGCTGGACTTGTGCTGCGGCTTCCTCGACCATGTCAGGCACCGGCCCGCCGACGATGACGAACAAACGGTCCTGCGCGAAGCCCTGGCCTCCGTGCATGCCCAGGAAGGTGCACTGTGAGGATCCACCGCTTGGAAATCCAGGCTTTTGGGCCGTTCGCCGGGCGTGAGAGCGTGGACTTTGACACCCTCGGAGCGCAGGGCCTGTTCCTGCTCAACGGGCCCACCGGCGCGGGGAAAACCAGCGTGCTCGATGCTGTCGCCTTCGCACTCTACGGCCAGGTGCCGGGCGCCCGCAACGGAGCCGTCAAGCGCCTGCGCAGCCACCACGCGGCGGCCGGCGTGGGTCCGGAGGTCGTGTGCGAATTCAGTGCAGGCGGGCGCCGGCTCGAGGTGCGGCGCAGCCCCGAGTGGATGCGCCCGGCCAAGCGCGGCACGGGCACCACGCGGGAACAGGCAAGCACGCAACTGCGTGAAAAGGTCGATGGAAGCTGGGTGGCGCTGTCGCAGCGCAACGACGAGGCGGCCAGCGAGATCCAGGGCCTGCTGGGCATGAACATGGAACAGTTCACCAAGGTGATCCTGCTGGCACAAGGCGATTTTGCCGCGTTCCTGCGGGCCAGTGCCAAGGACCGCGAGGACTTGCTGGAGAAGCTGTTCGGCACCGAGATTTACCAGGACCTTGAAATCCGCCTGGCCGCCGACGCCAGGGAAGCCGCCGCAGCGGTCCAGGCGGGTCTGGCACAGCTGGCCGCCCACGAGCAGCTGGCCCGCAGCCAGGGTACCGAAGTCCTTGAAGCCGCAGGAATTCCGGGCGACGACGCACCCATGGACGACGACGCTGCCGCCGCGGTCCCGGATGATTCAGCGGAAGCCGCCCCGCAGCCGGGGTGGGCATCGTCCGGGGTGGAGCTGCTGGACTGGCTGGCTGAGTCATTGGACACTGCCGTCGCACTGGCTGCCGGGGACGTCGCCGACAAAGAGCGGGAATCGGCCGCGGCACTCGAGGCTGTCGCCGTGGCCGAGGGACGTCTCGGCAGGCACACCTTGCGGGACACCGCCCTGGCCGAACACGCACGCCTGGCGGGCATGGCACAGGATGCGGCGCAGTGGACGCAATCGCTGGCGCGCCACCACGGGGCCGAGGTGCTGGCCGCCGTCGTCGACGCCGCGGCAACAACCGCACAGGAACATGCAACGGCGGAGTCGGCAGTGGGCGGGGCAGCGGACGCCTTCGCCACCAACGAGCTGGCCGCTGAGTCGTCGCAGGCCGCTGGCGCCGCGGCAGGCGGCGAAACCGCACCGTCCATCGACGTCCTGGCCCATCTTGAGAAGGACCTGGCCGGACAGGTGGCCGCAGTGCAAGCGGCCATGCCTGGCGAGAAACGGCTGCTGGCGGCCGGAACTGAACTGGCGGCCGGGCAAGCGGCCTTCGTCGCAGCCAACCGTGACATGGCCCGTCACCATGAAGCCGAATCCATCGGCAAGGCCACGCTGCTCGACCTCAAATCCGAGGCTGCCGCCCTGGGCGCCGAGGCCGTCTCCGTCCAACAGGCCCGGGAGCTCCACGACACTTCGGTGGCACGGGTCACGAATATCGCAGCGCACAAGGCCCAGGCGGCAGTAGTTGCGGAGCTGGCCGGTTCCTCCCTGACGGCCCGCGAACACGCCGTCGGGGCAAAGCGGACGTGGCTGGATGCCGTTGAATTGCGCCTTTCCCTGGCCGCCGGTGAGCTGGCCGCAAAATTGGTGGACGGCGAACCGTGCCAGGTGTGCGGCAGCACCGTTCACCCTGCGCCGTCCGTGTTGGCCGGTTCCGGCGTGGAGGCAGTGCAGGCGGAGAAGAAGGCAAAAACGGCAAGCCAGACATCGGAAAAGCTGGCGGCCGATGCCCAGTCCGCGTTGGCCGACGCCCGCCAGGTCCTTGCCGTCCTGGCCGAACGCGGCGGCGACGGGGACCCGGTGGAGGCGCGCGCCGCCGTCGTGCAGGCAAAGGAGACCATGGATGCGGCGATTGCGGCCGCGGCCAGGGCGGCTGCGCTCGCCACCGAATCCGAGGCGGTCGAGGCGGCCGTCGCGACGGCCCAGGCCGCGTTGCTCAAAGCCACGGGACGGGTGTCGACGCTGGCGGCCGCCAATGCCGCGTTGTCCCAGGAAATTGCACAGCTGGAGGAAATACTGGCCGCTGCACGGGCAGGTTTTTCCTCCTTGGCCGAGCGGCAAGGCTCCTTGGCAGTTGCGCAGCAGCTGACCTGGGCGCTCATGGCGGCCCTGCGGCGGCGGGACACCACGCAGCGGGCATGCGAAGCTGCTGCCCATGCCTTGGAAAAGGCCTTGGCCGGCAGTGACTTTGCCGACGCTGCAGAGGTCAGGGCGGCCCTGCTGGACCGCGCCGCGGCGCACGCCATGGCTGAACAGCTGGCCGCCTTTGGCCGCGCAACAACGCTGAACACCGCCCAATTGGAACTCCCCGAGGTGGCCGCGGCGGCCCTCGAGGCCGGCCATGGCGTGGCAGTTCCCGATGGTGCAGAACTGGAGCAGCTCCGGACACGCACCAAGGACAGGGCCTTGGCTGCCCGGGATGCGGGCGTGCGCCTGGGGCTGGCACGGAAGGCTGCGGTACAGGTGGCACAAACCAGTGCCGCATTCCACGATTGCGAGGAGCGGGTGGCGCCGTTGCGGGAACGGTCGGCGCTGCTGGCCGGCCTTGCCGACGCCGTCCGCGGGGCGGGGGACAACCAGCTGAAGATGACGCTGACCAGCTACGTCCTGGCCGCCCGCCTGGAACAAGTGGCCATGGCGGCATCCGTGCGGCTTTCCACCATGAGTGGCTCCCGCTACACGCTCAGCCACAGTGACGCCAAAGCCGGGGGCAACAGGAAATCCGGGCTGGGGCTGGAAGTGGTGGATGAATGGACCCAGATGGGCAGGGACACGGCCACGCTCTCGGGTGGTGAATCGTTCATGGCTTCCCTGGCCCTCGCGTTGGGGTTGGCCGATGTGGTGCAGCAGGAATCCGGCGGACTGGACATCGAGACTTTGTTTGTCGACGAGGGGTTCGGCAGCCTGGACGAGGAGTCCCTTGACCAGGTCATGGATGCCCTCGAAGGACTGCGCGACGGCGGCCGGGTGGTGGGCCTGGTCAGCCACGTGGCAGAGATGAAGACCCGCATCCCGGTGCACCTGCAGGTGAACAAGGGCCGCAACGGTTCAACGCTGTCGGTGGGTGAAGCCGGGTAGACTGGGAGACGTATTTGGGTTCGGTGCACCGGGTGGCGGGACGATGCACATCTTTTAGTGCTGACCGGATACCCATGAACTCTTCAGATTCCCCCGCCACTGCCCCCCATGCAGGCCCGAGCAGGACGGATCCCGCGCCTGCTCCCGCCAAAAAGGTGGGCCGCTACGCCATGCTGCCCCAGCTGGCGGGGCGCTCCTACATTCCTTTGGGCGTCTTTGCCCGCGTCCCCCTTGCCATGCTCACGATCGGCACGCTGACCCTTGTCACGGCCGTCAGCAGTTCCTATGCCATTGGCGGCTTCGCGGCCGGGGCCATCGGTGTCGGGGCGGCCATCGGGGCCCCCCTGATGGGCTACCTGGCCGACAGGCTCGGGCAAAAGCGGGTCCTGCTGGTTGCGGCAGTAGTGAATGCCTTGTTCGTCAGCTCCGTCGTCGCCATGGCCTACAGCATCGGGGAGTTCACCACCGGGGCCACCCTGGCAATGCTGGCCACGGCCCTGCTGGCCGGGGCAACGTCGCCCCAGGTGGGGCCGCTGTCGCGTGTGCGCTGGATGGCCCTGAGCAAGAAGCTCCCCAAGGAACAGCGCGGCCCCATGGTGGACACGGCACTGTCGCTGGAAGGCACCGCCGACGAGGTGACGTTTGTGCTGGGGCCGGCCCTGGTGGGCCTGTTGGCCTCCCTCGTGGCGCCTTGGCTGCCGCTGGTCCTGGCCGCCGTCATGACGCTGACCCTGGTCACGTTGTTTGCCGTGCACCCCACCCAATTGGTGGTTGCCGCGCGCAACCGGGGCATCGCCGGAAACGCCGGGTACATCCCGGCCGAATCCGTCAACTGGTTCAAGGTTGCCGTTCCCGTAGTGGGCATGCTGTGCATGGGCACCTTCTTCGGCTCATCACAAACGGCGTTGACCGCCTTCACCGGCGTGCACGGCTCCGTTGATCAGGCCGGGCTCATGTACGCCGTGATGGGGGCGAGTTCCGCCGTCACCGCTTTGTCCGTGGCCTACTGGCCTGCCGCCTTTGCCCACTCCTGGCGCTGGGTGCTGATGGCCGGGCTCATGACGGCCGGCACGGCGTCGTTCCTGCTGCCGAACTCGCTGGGCAGCATGATTGTGGTGCTGTTGCTGGTCGGCTTGTTTGTAGGGCCCACCATGGTCACCATCTTCAGCGTCGGCAGCCTGATCGCCCCGCCGCAGTGGATGGGAACCGTCATGACGGCCCTGGCCAGCGGGATCGTCGCCGGGACCGCGCTGGGTTCCTCCATTGCCGGATCCCTGGCCCAGTCCACCGGCTACCATGCGGCCTTCATTGTGCCGATTGTTGCCGCCGGCGCACTGTTCCTGCTGGGCCTGGTGACCGCCATGCTCCTGCGCCGTCCGGCCAAAACAGCCGCACCTCGCCCAACCGCGGCGCACTAGCCGCAGTCCCGGTCCGTCAGGACAGGAAAGCGATCGCGGCGTCCTTGAAGTCGCGCGAGGTCACCGCATTGTTGTGGGTGCGCCCGGGGATGATGTGCTTGGCGGCGCGGCCGCTGAGCTCGGCCAGCCGATCCATGCTTTGTGCCCGTTCATCCAATTCGCCCGCCACCAGCAGGATCGGCATCTTCGGCACGGCGTCCGTGGGATCGAACGGTTCGAGCTTGATGGCCTGGATCAGGTTCAACAGGGCAAAGATGTCGTTGGAGGGGATCAGCTGGGCCATGTCCAAGAGCCATGCCGTGGAGGCATCGGCGATGGGGGTGCCGTCATTGAGGAAGTCTTGGGCTGCGACCAGGTCGAACTCGGCCAGCGGATCCTTGGGGTTGGGACCGCCGAGCACCATTTTGCGCACCAGCTCCGGCTGGGTTGCGCCAAATTCCCAGGCAAGCCGGGAGCCGAGCGAATAGCCGATCAAGTCCACGCCCGAGGTGGTGTCGCCCTCACGCAGGGGCCGGACGCCCTGGTCGATGAGGACCTGCAGCAAGTCTGCGCGGATCTTCCCGGGCGTGTAGGAGTCCAGGTCGTAGGGGGAGGTGCTGGCGCCATGGCCGGGCAGGTCCACCGAAAGCACCCGCCGCCCGGCCCGGTTCAAGGCGCCCACCCAGCCGCTCTTGACCCAGTTCAGCTCGATGGAGGAGGCAAAGCCGTGGATGAGGAAAATTGGCGGCAGGGCCGCTGCGGTCTCGGGGTCGAAGACGGCCACGTTCAGGCCCGGCAGGGAACCTTCAATGGTATGGGTGGCCTCCGGGACCGCGTGCTTGCCGTGGGTGGGCATGAGAACTTGACCTTTCCCGCGGTGGCGAGTGCCGCCGTCGTACATCCACAGTAGCGAAAAGGTGCCGTGAACGGCGAACGGTATGCGCGCCGTTGAGCACACCGTCCACGTGAGACGTTAGTCACAAAAGCTGGTGGATGCAATCCGGGGTGGTCAGGGGCGCCCCGCGCGGCGTTGCCGGCGTTGTGCCAGCGCGCAAACGACGGCGATGCCCGCCACGAGCGCGAACGTCCCGAACAGCTGCTCCCGGCTGCCTTGGCCCGTGAAGCCGACAACGAAAATGGCGGCGAGCAGGATCAGTCCGAGGATGGTCAGTACGGGGAAGCCGCGCATGCGCAGGGGAAGCACTGTCCCGTCACGGTCCGCCCGCAGGCGCAGGATCAGCTGCGACAGCAAGGCGATGCCCCAGACGATCAGGCAGGTTGAACCCACCAGGTTCAACAGGCCGTCGAGCACCTTGCCGGGGAACAGTAGCTCCAGGACCACGGCGGCAAAGCCAAAGGCAACGGAGACCGCCACGGCGGCCAGGGGCACGTGGCGCGTTGTTGTTCGGGCAAAGATGCCAGGCGCCTCACCCCGCTCGGCCAGTGAATAGATCATGCGGGAGGCGCCGTACAGGTTGGCGTTCAGTGCCGAGAGCAGGGCCGCGACGGCGACCAGCGTGATGGCCGTGCCGGCCCATTGGATGCCGGCCGAATTCAGCACGCCGGCAAACGGCGAGAGCAAGTCCTCGGAATTCCACGGCAACACGGCTGCAATGACAAAGATCGAGCCGATGTAAAACACCAGGATCCGCCATACCACCGTGCGGATGGCGATGCCCACGCTGCGTTCCGGATTGGCGGTTTCGGCTGCGGCCACGGCCACGATTTCGGTGCCGCCGAAGGCAAAGACCACCACAAACAGCCCGGCCGCAATGCCGGAGAGCCCGTTCGGGGCAAAGCCGCCGTGGTCGGTGAAGTTGCTCAGGCCCGGCGAGGTGACGCCCGGGAGCCAGCCCAGCAGCAGGGCGGCGCCGAACGCGAGGAACAAGACAATGGCGCCGATCTTGAGGAGGGCAAACCAAAACTCGAATTCGCCGTAGTTCTTCACGGCCGTCAAATTCACCGCGGTAAACACCACCATGAAGATCAAGGTCAGTGCCCAGACGGGAATCACCGGCCAAATGGTGACCAGCAGCGCGGCAGCGCCCAGGGCTTCGGCCGCAATGACCACCACCAGCTGCAGCCACCACAGCCACCCGACGGTGGAACCCACGACGGGGCCCATGGCCTTTTGGGCGTAGACGGAAAAGGCGCCCGAGTTGGGGTTGGCCGCCGCCATCTCGCCCAGTGCCCACATGACGAGGATGATCAGCGTCCCCGCCACCAAATAAGAAACCAGCACGGCCGGGCCGGCCGCCATGATGCCCTTGCCGGAACCCAGAAACAGTCCGGCCCCGATGGCACTGCCCAAGCCCATCATGGTCAATTGCCGCTGTTTCAGGGAGTGGCCCAGGCCGCCCTGGGCGGGGGCGGTGGAGGTGGCTGCGGGGGACTGGCTGGTCATGGAGGGGGTGCCTTCTTCGTGGTGCGGGCCGGATGGGGCCAAAAAGTGGGGCAAATGCATCAATTCCCCTTTCGGAATTATCCCCCACGGCCTTCATACGCCCAAGTACGGGAGGGCTGGCCGGTTCCCGGCGTCGCGATTGTGGCGCAAACAATTTGTTCTTGGAGCGGAGCCGTCGTAGAATCAGTTGTAGTCAAAGTGACCTTAACTAATGGGGAAGCGGGTGGGATGCCATGGAACGAACGCCATTTGTCAGCGCGGCCAATGTCAGTGAGCGCCTGGCGCAACCCCCGGCGCTGGCCATTTCGACCGTCATCTTCACCCTGCGCCCCAGCGAATCAAGCGGCCGGCCCACCTTGTGGCTACCGCTGGTGCGCCGCATCCGCGAACCGTTCAAGGGAATGTGGGCGCTTCCCGGCGGGCCGTTGACACAGGCTGAATCCCTGCAGGATGCCGCAGGCAGAAATTTGGCGGACACCACGGGGCTGGCCCCCAACTACCTGGAACAGTTGTACGCCTTTGGCGGCCTCCACCGCTCGCCGAGCCAGCGGGTGGTCTCCATTGTGTACTGGGCCATGGTGCAGTCCACGGAGGCGGCGCTGGCCCAGGAATCGGAAAACGTGAAGTGGTTCAGGGCCGACGGCCTTGCCGAGCTGGCCTTTGACCACAACCAAATTGTTGACTACGCCCTGTGGCGCCTGCGCAACAAGATGGCCTACGGCAGCATTGCCTACCACCTGCTGGGTGAGAAGTTCACGCTGGCGCAGGTGCGCGAAGTGTACGAGGCCGTCCTTGACCGCACGGTGGACCCGGCCAACTTCCGCCGGCAATTGAAGCAGACCGCGCACATCGAGGCCACCGACGAATACCTCCAGGGCGGAAAGCACCGCCCGCCCCGGCTGTACCGCTACACCGGGAGCACGCGCCCGGATTCCCCTGCACCGTAGTTCCGCCCCCGCACCCACCCCTTCCCCGAACCGCGACACCCGGAGCCTGCCATGTCATCTGTGAACACCACCATCCAGCTCATCACCCGTGAGGAAGCCGAGCGTGCCGGCAAGCCCGGCCGTGCGCAGGCCAGCTGCAGCACCGAACTGTCCAAGGGTCCGTGGGAGTTCGACCTCGCCGAGGCCCTCGCCGGCACGCCGGGCTACGGCCCCGGCGCGTCCGACGACGACGTGGCCCCGGCTGCTACCCCCGTGCAAGGACAGCTGCCCCAGGAGTACAAGGACGCCTCCGACGACGAACTCACCGCCCGCATCCTGGCCGCCAAGGCGGAGCTGGGTGACCGTGCGGTGATCCTGGGCCACTTTTACCAACGCGACGAGGTGGTCGAATTCGCGGACTTTGTCGGAGACTCCTTCCAGCTGGCCAACGCGGCCAAGACACGGGCGGATGCCGAGGCCATCGTGTTTTGCGGCGTGCACTTCATGGCGGAAACCGCAGACATGCTCTCGGGCCCGCACCAATCGGTGATCCTGCCCAACCTGGCGGCCGGCTGCTCCATGGCCGACATGGCAGACCTGCCGTCGGTGGAGGCGTGCTGGGCTGAGCTAGCCGAGCTTTATGGCACCGAGCCCGACGCCGACGGCCGGGTTCCGGTGATCCCGGTGACGTACATGAACTCCTCCGCCGCCTTGAAGGCGTTTTGCGGTGAGCACGGCGGTATTGTGTGCACGTCCTCCAACGCAGCCACCGTCCTGGATTGGGCGTTTGAGCGCGGCCAGCGCGTGCTGTTCTTCCCCGACCAGCACTTGGGCCGCAACACGGCCAAGGCCATGGGTATCCCACTGGAGCAGATGCCGTTGTGGAATCCGCGCAAGCCGCTGGGCGGCAACGCCGAGGACGTCATGAGCAATGCGAAGGTGGTGCTGTGGCAGGGCTTCTGCTCCGTGCACAAGCGCTTCACGGTGGGCCAGATTGAACAGGCCCGGGTGGACTTCCCGGGCGTCCGTGTGATCGTCCACCCCGAATGCCCCATGGAGGTGGTGGACGCCGCGGACGAGTACGGCTCCACGGACTACATCCTGAAAGCCGTGGAGGCGGCGCCGGCCGGCACCACCTTTGCCATCGGCACGGAGATCAACATGGTGAACCGGCTGGCCGCCCAATATCCGCAACACACCATCTTTTGCCTGGATCCGGTCATTTGCCCCTGTTCCACCATGTACCGGATCCACCCCGGCTACCTGGCCTGGGTGCTCGAAGGGCTGCTGCGCGGAGAGGTCCTGAACCAAATCACCGTCCCCGAAGCCACCGCGGTCAACGCACGGGTCGCCCTGGAGCGCATGCTGGCAGCCAAGCCCGGTGCCGCCAAGCCCGGTGCCGCCAAGCCCGCGGGCCCAATGACGGTGTCGCTGGCATGACGCCGCGCAACTCGCACCTGGTGGTGGTTGGCAGCGGCATCGCCGGCCTGTACGGCAGCCTGTTGGCCGCCGAGTCCGGACTGCGTGTCACCCTGGTGACCAAAGGTGCGCTGGCCCAGAGCAACACCCACTTCGCCCAGGGCGGCATCTGCGCCGTGCTGGGGCCAGGAGATGCCGCGCCCGGAGATACCGTGGAGGCTCATATTGCTGACACACTCAAGGCCGGTTCCGGGCAGTGCGATCCGGAGGCAGTGCGCGTTTTGTGTGCCGAAGCAGGCGGCGACATTGCCTCCCTCGAACGTTTTGGCGTGGTGTTTGACCGCGACCCCGCCACCGGCCGGCGGGCCCTGGGCCTGGAAGGGGCGCACTC
>JBAUMA010000682.1:0-10183 GCA_049578485.1 Specibacter sp. | reverse complement strand
GGATCGCATTGATGATGAAACCCGCGGCAACAAACTGAGGGCTTCAACGACAGGCAAAGTGGCGGGGACGCTTCAGCGTTCCCGCCCTTGCTACATCTGCAAGCAGCACTACACACAGGTGGATGCGTTTTACCACCAGCTATGCCCGGAATGCGCTGCCTTCAACCACTCCAAACGCGACGCCCGCACGGACCTGTCCGGCAAGCGCGCGCTACTAACCGGTGGCCGGGCCAAGATCGGCATGTACATTGCCCTGCGGTTGTTGCGCGACGGCGCCCACACCACCATCACCACGCGCTTCCCCAAGGACGCGGCCCGCCGCTTCGCCGCCATGGAGGACAGCTCCGAGTGGCTGCACCGGCTCCGGATCGTGGGCATCGACCTGCGTGACCCTGCCCAGGTCATTGCACTGACGGATTCCTTGACGGAGTCGGGCCCGCTGGACATCATCATCAACAACGCGGCCCAGACCGTGCGCCGGTCCGGCAACGCATACAAGCCGCTGGTCGACGCCGAACTTGAACCCCTCCCCACTGACACGCCCATGCCCGAACTGCTCACCTTTGGCCATGCCCACGACAAGCACCCGCTTGCCCTGGCCAGCCAAATGTCCGAGCATCCGCAGCTGGGCGGGGACGAAATCGCCGCCCTGGCAATGTCCATGGGTTCGGCATCCCTGGAACGGATGGCCGCCGGGACTGCCATCGACGCTGGTGGCCTGGTTCCCGACGTGGCCACCATCAATAGCTGGACCCAGGTGGTGGACCAGGTGGACCCGCTGGAAATGCTCGAAGTTCAGCTGTGCAACGTCACAGCCCCGTTCCTGCTGGTGTCCCGTCTCCGCCCGGCAATGGCCGCCTCTACCGCGGAACGCAAGTACATTGTGAACGTCTCCGCCATGGAGGGGCAGTTCTCCCGCGCTTACAAGGGCCCCGGACACCCGCACACCAACATGGCCAAGGCCGCGTTGAACATGCTGACCCGCACCAGCGCCGCCGAAATGTTGGAGACCGATGGCATCCTCATGACGGCCGTGGACACTGGTTGGATCACGGACGAACGCCCGCACTTCACCAAGGTCAGGCTTGCCGAGGAAGGCTTCCACGCACCCTTGGACCTGGTGGACGGCGCGGCCCGCGTCTATGACCCCATCGTCATGGGCGAGTCCGGTGAAGACCAGTACGGCGTCTTCCTCAAGGACTACAAGCCGAGTCCGTGGTAGGCGGCACCGTCCCCGGGTGGCGAGGGCGGACCATGCCGCTGCTGCCCGGGCTCCTGGCGGCGTTGGCTGCCGTAGGCGTTGCCCTGGTAGTCCACATGTTCGTGCCGCTGCTCCCGGCCATGACTATCGCCGTCGTGCTTGGCATTGCGGCCGTCAACCTGCCGGGCACGGCGCAGCTGTGTGAAGGGCCGCTGCGTGCGGGGCTGAACTTCGCCGGCAAGCACCTGATGCGTGTTGGCATCGTGTTCCTGGGCTTGAAGCTCAGCCTGGGCGATATTGCCGCCCTCGGCTGGGTCACGGTTGCCCTGGTGATTGGCGTGGTGCTGCTCAGTTTCGCCGGCACCTACGCCCTCGGAAAACTATTCCGGCTTGAGGGCGACACTCCCCTGCTGATCGCCACCGGCTTTTCCATCTGCGGTGCCTCCGCGATTGGCGCCATGGCCGCCGTCAAAGGCACCAAACAGAGCGATACGGTGCTTCCGACGGCACTCGTCACCTTGTGCGGCACGCTCGCCATCGGCGTGCTCCCGCTGCTAATGCACCCCCTGGGCCTGACCCCGTTGCAGTTTGGCCAGTGGGTCGGCGCCGGCGTGCACGATGTCGGCCAGGTGGTCGCCACGGCGCAGACCGCCGGAACCGTTGCCCTGAGTGCGGCCATCATCGTCAAGCTCACCCGCGTGGTGCTGCTGGCCCCCATCGTGGGCGTGGTGGGCGGCATGGAACGACGCCGGCACCTCCGCAACGCCCAGGCCGCCACCGCGGCCGGCGTCGCAACAAGTGGCGACAAGCCGCGCTTCCCGCCCGTGGTGCCGTTGTTTGTGATCGGTTTCTTGGCCATGATCCTGCTGCGCACAACGGGCTGGCTCTCCCCCGGCATGATCGACGCCGGCTCCACCATCCAGGACATTGCCCTGGGGGCGGCCCTCTTCGGCCTGGGTTCCTCGGTACGGGTGCGCCAATTGCTGCGAACAGGGCTCCGGGCCACCGTCATGGCACTGTGCTCGTGGGCGCTCATCGCCGCCCTGGCGCTTGGCGCGGTCCACTTGATGTCATAGGGCCACTTGTCGCAGGGCGGTGGGCGTGTCGGCGGTGGAATGAACGTGATTGAATGAAATCGTGTCAAATTCAAACCTGGCCCGTGTCGAAGCCGCCACGCGCAAATCCCTGATCACCGTCCACCACTATGACGTCCGGGTGGACGTCGGCAATGCCATGAACCTGGCCGATCCCGGGTTCCCAACGCAAAGCACCATAGCCTTCAGTGCCGTGACGGCGGGCTCCTCGACCTTCCTGGACTTCATCGGCCTGGGCGTGGAGTCGGTGGTCCTCAACGGCCGCACGCTGGACGTGGCCGAAGTGGTGGACGATTCCCGGATCATCCTTGACGGCTTGGCCCTGGAGAATGAGGTGACCGTCAACGCCACGGCGGCGTACTCCCGCAGCGGCGAGGGCCTGCACCGGTTCCAGGACCCCGCCGACGGTCAGGTTTACACGTATACCCAATACGAGCCGGCCGATGCCCGCCGCGTCTTTGCCAACTTTGAACAGCCCGACCTCAAGGCCCCCTTCACCTTCCATGTCACCGCGCCCGCCGGCTGGGAGGTGGCCTCCAACCAGTCCGTCACCGGCTACGCGGACGTGGAAATCGGCGACGACGGCGCGGCCGTCTCGGGCTGCTGGGATTTTGCGCCCACCCTGCCCATCTCCACCTACATCACCACTATCCTGGCGGGCCCATACTTTAAGGTCTCGGACCAGTTCACCATGACGTTTGGATCTGCCAGCGCCCACGCGGGGACACAGCTGGACATCCCGCTGACCGCGTATTGCCGGGCATCGCTGGCCGAGCACTTTGACACGGACCCGATCTTCGCCGTCACCAAGGCCGGGCTGGCGTACTTCAACGAAATCTTCGACTATCCGTATCCCTTTGGCAAGTACGACCAGGCGTTTGTCCCCGAATACAACCTCGGTGCCATGGAGAACCCGGGCCTGGTGACGTTCACGGAGTCGTACATTCACACGTCCCGCGCCACCGACACCCAGTACCAGCAGCGGGCCAACACCATCATGCACGAGATGGCGCACATGTGGTTTGGCGACCTGGTCACCATGTCCTGGTGGGACGACCTGTGGTTGAAGGAGTCCTTCGCCGACTTCATGGGCCACCTTGCCGTGGCGGAGGCCACCGAATGGGGGGAGAAGTCCTGGACGCTCTTTGCCAGCCGTCGGAAGACCTGGGCCTACCTGCAGGACCAGCTGCCCACCACCCACCCGATTGTGGCCGACATTCCCAACCTGGAGGCGGCCAAGCAAAACTTTGACGGCATCACCTACGCCAAGGGCGCCTCGGTGCTCAAGCAGTTGGTGGCGTATGTGGGCCAGGATGCCTTCATGGCCGGCGCCCGCGCGTACTTCAGCGCCCACGAGTACTCCAACACGTCCCTGGCTGACCTGCTCGTCCCGCTCAGCGAGGCCTCCGGACGGGACCTGGCCAGCTGGGCCTCCCAGTGGCTCCAGACTGCGGGCATTTCCACCCTGACGCCCGCGGTGGCCACCACCGACGGCACCATCACGGGGTTCTCCATCACCCAAGAGGCCATGGACCCCACCACCGGACGCCCCGCCCTGCGCCCGCACCGGCTTTCCGTGGGTCTGTTCAACCACGACGGCGGCGCCCTGGTGCGCACGCATTCGGTGACTGTCGATGTGGCCGGCGCCGTGACGGAGGTCCCCGAGCTTACAGGGGTACAAGTGCCTGCCCTGGTGGTGGTCAACGACCAGGACCTGACGTATGCCAAGGTGCGCCTCGATGACGTGTCCCTGGAAACGGCACTGACCTCGCTGGGCTCCGTGGCGGACCCGCTGGCACGCAGCCTGGTGTGGTCCTCGCTATGGAATGCCGCCCGCGACGCCATCCTGCCGTCCAGCCTCTATGTGCAGGCAGTGTGCGACCACTCCGCCGGTGAGGCCGACATTGCCTTGTTGCAGTCCCTGGCCGATAACGCCCGGTATGCCATCTCCAACTACTGCCCTCCGGAAACCAGGGGCGGGCTCCGCGCGACCCTGCTGGCCGCCGTCGAACGCAACCTTGACGCGGCGGCCCCGGGCGGCGATGAGCAGCTGGTGTGGGCGCGGACCTTTGCCGCGCTGGGCCGCGGCTCAGACGCCACAATCGCCCGCATCCAGGGCCTGCTCGACGGCACGGGCGTGCCAGCCGGCTTGCGGGTGGACAGCTCGCTGCGCTGGTTGTTGTGGCAAGCCCTGGCGGCCCGTGGCGCGGCAACCGTCGCGGAACTGGATGCCGAGCTGGCCGCAGCCACCACGGCGGAGACACGGGTGGGCCGGCTGACGGCGGTGGCTGCCTTCCCCGACCCCGCCGTCAAGGCACAGGCTTGGGAGGACTCGGTGGTCGGCTCGGCGCTAACCAACGAGCTGCTCAGCGCCACAATTGAGGGCTTCACCATGGGCGGCCACGACTTGCTTGACGCCTATGTGGAGCCGTACTTTGCCATACTCAACAGCATTTGGGAGCAACGCAGCATCGAGATTGCCGGGCGCATTGTGCGCGGCCTGTTCCCCGCACACCAAGACCTGCCGGCCGGCACGGACCCCGCGGCGCACCCCGTGGTGGTGCGCACGGATGCGTGGCTGTCGGAGAACCCCGGTGCCGCGTCGGGCCTTCGCCGCCTCGTGGTGGAACAGCGAGACCACCTGGTACGCTCCCTCACCGCGCAGGCGGCCTCCTGACGGCAGCGATGGCCGTCAGGGAATCCGGTTCAGCCAGGCCTCCGTGCCGAATTTCGATTCCACACGGCGTGCGGCCTCGGCAAGTTCGGTCTCAGTGAGTTCGGTGATGGAGGCGTTGTACCGCACGGTAAACGTCTCCATCATCCGGGCCAGGATCTCCGGGCGGGCCAGGCCCGTCTGCCGGCGCAACGGGTCCACGCGCTTCTTGGCGGAGCGGGTGCCCTTGTCCGAAAGTTTCTCCTTGCCGATTCGCAGCACCTGGACCATTTTGTCGGCGTCAATGTCGTAGCTCATGGTCACATGGTGAAGCATGGCGCCGTTGCCCAGTCGCTTTTGGGCGGCGCCGCCAATCTTCCCCTGGTCGGTGGCGATGTCGTTCAACGGCACGTAGTAAGCCTGCACGCCAATGGATTCCAGGGCCGCCATGACCCAGCTGTCCAGGAACTTGTACGAGTCCTCGAAGGTGAGCCCGTCCACCAGACTTTGCGGCAGGTAGAGAGAGTAGGTGATGCAGTTGCCGGCCTCCATGAACATGGCCCCGCCGCCGCTGATCCGGCGCACCACCGTGATGCCGTACTTTTCGACGCCGGCCGGGTCCAGTTCGTTGCGCACCGACTGGAAGCTGCCAATCACCACGGAGGGCTCGTTCCAGTCCCAAAAACGCAGCGTGGGGTTGCGGCGCCCGGCACCGACTTCCTCCGTGAGCACTTCGTCCAGGGCCACGTTGACGGCGGTGGGAAGTACCGTGGGGGCGATGATGTCCCAGCTGTGATCGAGCCAGCCGGTGGCTTTGGCCAGGGCCCGGCGTACGGCCACGGCCACGGCCTGGGCGGAGAAGCCGAACAGAACGACACCCTCCGGCAGGGCCGCCGTGATGGCCGCGGCGAGCTCGGCCGCCGGCAAGTCGGCGGAGAGTCCGTCCAGTGCCCCGTTGATGTCATCCAGGGCCTCGTCCGGTTCCAGGAAGAAGTCCCCGCTGACGGAAACCCCGGTCAGCAATCCGTCCGCCACTGCCAGATCGACCACCACCAATTTGCCGCCGTTGACCTTGTATTCGCCATGCAATCTCTGTGCCATGGCTTTAGTCTTTCAACAGCCTGGTGCTATGGCAAGCGCGACGGCAGGGCAACGACGGCAGGGCAACGACGGCGGGGCAAATACGGGTGAACGCGACAGCGGGCCCGCTCCCCAAAGGAACGGACCCGCTGAAAGTAAAACCAAAGGGAAAGAAGTATTACTTCTTGCCGAAGCCTGCGAAGCGGGCGTTGAAGCGCTCGACGCGGCCGGCGCTGTCCATGATGCGCTGCTTGCCCGTGTAGAACGGGTGCGACTCAGAGGAGATTTCAACGTCGATGACCGGGTAGGTGTTGCCGTCTTCCCACTCGATGGTCTTCTTGGACGTTGCGGTGGAGCGCGTCAGGAACTTGGTGCCCGAAGCCAGGTCGTTGAAAACGATGGCTTCGTACGTGGGGTGGGTGTTCTGCTTCACGGTTTACCTCTAAAGTGTGATCGTCTGGTTTTTGCCAGACTGATGAATGTTATGACCCCTTGGGCCAGCTATAAACTTTACCGGCTCGGGGCCATTTGACCAAGCCGGACCCGCCGGCAGACGCGCCCGGCCGGCGCGCCGGGCAACACGTCGGGCTGGGCGGGGTCACACCAGGGCAGGCAGTGCGGCCAACGCGTTGTTCGCATGGACGTCCATGTTGGTTTCGCTGGAGACGGCAAAGCGCACCGTCAGCGACGGGTCAACGATGAAGGTGGCCCGCTTCGTTGGCAGGGTCCTTGCCAACAGGTGCCGGCGGACGCCGAATTGCTCCGCCACCTCGCCCTTGGCGTCGCTGAGCAGCGGATAGCTGAAGTGGTTCTTGGTGGCAAAGTCCAATTGCTTGGCCGGGGAATCGGTGCTGATGCCCACAATCGAGGCACCGGCCGCCGCAAATTCGGACTCCAGGTCCCGGAAGCGGCAGGCCTCCTTGGTGCAGCCTCCGCTGCTGGCCAGGGGGTAAAAGAATACGACCACCGGCCCCCCGGCAACCAGGGAGGAGAGTGTGCGCGGTGTCCCGTGCTGGTCCAACAGTTCAAAATCCGCTACGACGTCGCCAATATTCATGGCCACAGCTTACCCGCGAGTACTGGGCTTTGGCTGTGTGGCAAAAAACGCCACGGCACTTGCCGCCGCTACGTTGAGGGAATCAACGCCCGCATACATGGGAATCATGACCGAGTAGTCGGCGTCGGCCAGGGTGCGTGCCCCCAAACCATCCCCTTCCGTGCCAAGGATCAACGCCAACTTCGGGTCGTTGCGCTCGGCAAGTTCGGTGATGGTGAGGGAATCGGGCTCCAACGCAAGCGCCGCCGTCGTAAATCCGGCCTCCCGGAGCATCGACATGCCCTCGGGCCACTCGGGCAGGCGCGCCCACGGAACCTGGAACACGGTGCCCATGCTCACGCGAATGCTGCGCCGGTACAGGGGGTCCGCGCAGCGCGGGCTGACCAGGACGGCGTCTACGCCCAGGGCCGCGACGGAGCGGAAGATGGCCCCGATGTTGGTGTGGTCCACAATGTCCTCCAGGACCGCAACGCGGCGGGCCTTGGCGAGCATCTGGGCAATGTCCACCGGTTCCGGCCGGTGCATGGCCGCCAGGGCGCCGCGGTGCAGGTGGAATCCTGTGATCGCCTCGAGTACCTTTGCCTCACCCACGAACACGGGCACGTCCGGGTGGGCGTCAATGACATCGGCCAGGTCCGGCAGCCACTTTTCCGCCATGAAGAAGGAACGCGGTCGGTGTCCCGCGGCAAGGGCGCGGCGCATGACGCGGGAACTTTCGGCGATGTACATGCCCTCCGCGGGTTCCCGGACCTTGCGCAACTGGACGTCCGTCAGGGACGTGTAGTCGCTGACGCGCGGATCGGTGGGATCCGTGAGGTGGATGATCATGCTTTGGCGGGTCCGGCTACTGCTCGTGGCGGGCGGTCGCGGCGTAGCGGCCGCCGTTGCTCGTCACGTTCAAGGGCAGGCCGAACGTGGCGCTCAGGTGCTCCTCGGTCAGGACCTCCGCGATGGGGCCCTGCGCCACTACGGCGCCGTCGCGCAGCAGCAGCGCATGGGTGAAGCCCGGGGGAACCTCTTCCAGGTGGTGGGTGACCAGCACGGTGCTGGGGGCCATCGGATCGGCGGCCAGCTCGCTCAGGCTGCGGACCAGGTTTTCGCGTCCGGCCAGGTCGAGGCCGGCGCCGGGCTCGTCCAACAGCAGCAGCTCGGGGTCGCTCATGAGGGCCCGGGCAATCTGCACGCGCTTGCGCTCCCCCTCGCTCAGGGATGAGAACGGGCGGTTCATGAACGTGGACATGCCCCACTCCTCCAGCAAGCGGAAGGCTCGGCGTTCATCGGCACGGTCGTACGCTTCGCGCCAGCGGCCCGTGACACCGTAGGAGGCCGTCACCACCACGTTTAGCACCTTTTCGTGCCCGGGGATCTGGTTGGCCAGGCTCGCCGAGGCCAGCCCGATCCGGGGACGCAGCTCAAAGACGTCCACGGCGCCCAACACCTCGTCGAGGATGCCGGCCACGCCGCGGGTGGGGTGCATGCGTGCCCCGGCAATTTGCAGCAGGGTGCTCTTGCCCGCGCCGTTGGGGCCAAGAATCACCCACCGTTCGCCCTCGGCGACGCGCCAGTCGACGGAATCCAACAATGTTTTGGTGCCGCGGACCACGCTGACACCGGCCAAACCCAAGACTTCACTCATGAACAAAGAGCCTAGGGCACGCGGGGCGGCCAACGCGAACCGTGGAGCCCCTGTGTGTCAAGGCTCGCGCGCGTTTCGCTAGAATCAACCCATGCCCTCCACCTTCACCGCGGTCAGCTACGGCCAAACGCTCCCCCACGATTCCCTTGCGACCATCCGCCGCGTGCTCTCCGGCGCCGGCGTGGACATTGTGCGCGAGTCACACCGCAGCCACCCCGGCTTTGAGTCGCTCGCGTTCTCGTTGTCCGTCACCGATGCCTCCGACGACGACGCCGTTGCCCGGGTCCGCGCCCGCCTTGCAGCCGAGCCCGTTCCCAACGTGGACACCGCCGTCGTGCCTGACTCCCTGCGCAATGCCGAACGCAAGTTCATCATCATGGACGTGGATTCCACGTTGATCCAGCAGGAAGTCATTGAACTGCTCGCGGCCCATGCCGGCACCGAGGCGGAGGTGGCCCAGGTGACCGAGGCCGCCATGCGCGGGGAACTCGACTTCGCCGAAAGCCTGCATCACCGGGTGGCCACGCTGGCCGGTTTGTCGGAATCCGTCCTGACGGATGTGGGGGCCGCGATCAAGCTGTCTGTGGGCGCCGAACGCCTCGTTGCCGAGGCGAAGGCCGCAGGGCACACCGTGGCGGCCGTGTCCGGCGGATTCTCACAGATCCTGGCACCCCTCGCCGCACGGCTTGGACTGGATTTTGCCCTGGCCAACGACTTGGAAATCGTGGATGGCCGCCTGACCGGCAAGGTCTCCGGCGCCGTCGTGGACCGGGCGTCCAAGGCCACGTCGCTGCTGGCCTGGAGCGCCGAGGTCGGCATTGCCGTTGAGGCCACCATGGCAATAGGCGACGGCGCCAACGACCTCGACATGATGGCCGCAGCGGCCCTGGGCGTGGCGTTCAACGCCAAGCCCGCCGTCCGTGCCGTGGCCGACGCGCAGATCAACCTGCCCAACCTCGACGTGGCACTGGCCCTGGCAGGCATCTAACGCCCAGCACACAAAAGCGGCGGCACCACCATTCGGTGATGCCGCCGCTTTGGCGTTAAGGAGGGGCCGGCCTACTTGAAGTAGTCGGAGCCGCCCACATATTCGGTGTGACCTGACTCGACGTCGGCCGTGGCCATCTTGGCGATTTCGGCGGCAAACTCGGCCACCGAGTAAAGGCGGCCGGCCTCGGCGCGGCGGGCCTCGATGGCGCCGGGGTTGGCCCGGTCCAGCAGGGTGGCCGTGACGGTGCCTTCGATCATGTCGCCCGAGACCACCACGAGGGAGATGTCCTCCGCGGCCAGGTTCGGGATAAGGTCGCGCAGTGCGTCCTCGCCGGCGCGCTTGCTCTTGGCCACGGGCTCGTACTCGGGCATGGTGGGCACGGTGTGGATGAAGTGGGCCTGGTGGCTGGTGACGAATACGACACGCGAGCCGGGCTTCATGACGGGCATGGCGGCGTTGAGCAGGTTGACC
>JBAUMA010000681.1:0-2329 GCA_049578485.1 Specibacter sp. | reverse complement strand
CATCTCCACCACGGCGATGTGCCCCCTCAACGGCGGATCAGATGGCGAGGAATTCCTCGGGCTGCCATTCGCCGGTGACCAGGTAGGAGACCTTGCGGGCCACGGAGACGCCGTGGTCGCCGAACCGCTCAAAGTACCGGCTGGCCAGCGTGACATCCACCGTGGTGGCCGGGGTTTCCAGCCATTCGGGGGCGGCCATGGTGGTGAAGACCGAACGGTGGAGCTTGTTGATCTGCGCCTTCGCGGCCGTGATGTCCCCGACCACCTCAAGGTCGCGGGAGTCCAGCAGCTCTGTGACTTTCTCGGCAATGACGATGTCCAGGCGCGCCAGTTCGGCAAACGTCGGCTGCAGGACCAGCGGAATCACCTGGTTCGGGTAGCGCAGGCGGGTCAGCTGGGCGATGTGCCGGGCCAGATCGCCCATGCGCTCCAGGGAGGCGCTCATGCGCAGCGAGCCAACGATCATGCGCAGGTCGCTGGCCACCGGCCCCTGCAGGGCGAGCACGTCGATGGCCCGCTCGTCCAGGTCGTTTTGCAGGAAGTCGATGCGTGCGTCGGCGGCAATGACTTCCTGGGCGGCGTTCAGGTCCGCCGCGGCAAAGGCGACGGTGGCTTTCTCGACGGCATCTTTCACCAGCGATGAGATTTCAATCAAGCCCTCCCCGATTTGGTGGAGTTCGGCCTGGAAAACTTTGCGCACGCGTGTGTCCTTTCATGGATAGCCCACCTCACAAGTGGGCTCGATCATGACTTAGCCTGCCATCCGAGTGTGAACGTGACGGCACCACAAGATGAACGTTGGTTGAACGGCAAGCTGCTGGGGCACACTTTGAGGTAAACGGCCGGTTGGTGCGCATAGGCTTGGTATGTGAACCCGTTGCTGATTGGAGTTGCCGCCGGCCTGATTGGCCTGGCCCTGGGCGTGTTTGGCATGCTTGCTTTCAGCGCCAGTGAGCGTTCCCGCCGGCAAACGGTGGACGTCCGCGAGCCCGCCCTGCCCGACGGCTCCGCCGAGGTGCTTTCCGTGGTGGGCAAGGCGTTCATCGTCATAGACATTGTGGACGGCGTGGTCCGTGCCAGCCCCGGCGCCTACGCCTACGGCCTGGTCCGCGGCCACACCGTGGTCCACCGCGAACTTCTTGAGCTCGCCCACAAGGTGCGCCGCGACGGCGTCATCGAGGAACGTGACCTGCTGCTGCCCAGGATCGTGCTGCCTGCCGCGGCCCGGACCGAGGGTGAGGACAGGACGGGAACGACGACGGACATGGCCTCTGGTGCGCCGGCCCCCGGAACGCTGGTCATCCAGGTCAGGGTGGCCCCGCTGGGGGAGGAGTACATCCTGCTGCTGGCCGACGATAGGACGGAAATTGCCCGCACGGAGGCCGTCCGCAACGACTTTGTCGCCAACGTGTCCCATGAGTTGAAGACTCCCGTGGGCGCCATTTCCCTATTGGCGGAGGCGCTGGAGTCGTCCCCGGACGACGAAGTGACGGTGCGCCGCTTTGCCAAGCGCATGATCACCGAGTCCGCCCGCCTGGCCGCCCTTGTCCAGGACATCATCGAGCTGTCCCGGCTGCAGAGCAAGGATGTGGCCCTTGCCGGGACCGAGGTGGACATGAACACCGTCATTGCCGAGGCCGTGGACAGGACCCGGTTGCCTGCCCAAAGCAAGAACATCACCCTGGCCGTCGGTTCGGGCATGCCGGCGTTCGTCCATGGCGACGCACCCCAGCTGGTCACGGCCCTGCGCAATCTGATCGACAACGCCGTGCGCTATTCGCCGGAAAACACCCAGGTGGGCATCGGGTTGTCGGTGGGCAACGGCGTCGTGGCCGTCAGCGTCTCGGACCAGGGTGACGGCATGAGCCCGGAGGACCAGGACCGCGTCTTTGAGCGGTTCTACCGGGTGGACGCGGCCCGGTCGAGGCACACCGGTGGCACGGGCCTGGGCCTGAGCATTGTCAAGCACATCGTGGGCAACCACGGCGGGGAGGTCACGCTCTGGTCGGCGCCCAAGACCGGCTCCACCTTCACCGTGCGCCTGCCGCAACTTTCCTTCCATACGGACGACGCCGGCGCGGGCCTTCCAGCTCACCGGACCCACAGCTGAACATCACCTTAAAAACAAGGAGCACGACGAATTTGAGCAGAATCTTGATTGTCGAGGACGAGGACTCCATCAGCGATCCCCTGTCCTTCCTGCTGGCCAAGGAAGGCTACGAGGTGGAGGTCGCGGACAACGGACTCGACGCCCTCGTTTCATTTGAACGCAGCGGCGCCGATCTGGTGCTGTTGGACTTGCAACTGCCCGGCATGAGCGGCACGGAGG
>JBAUMA010000680.1:0-2328 GCA_049578485.1 Specibacter sp. | reverse complement strand
GCTGTTGCCATTCGCCCGTGGCCGGCCACCATCGGATCACCACAGCGACCCCCGCGCTCGCCGACGTCGTCCGTACCGCCAGCGAATGTCCGTTTCAGCCCCCGGAAGCATGTTGTCATCGCTTCGTTGACGGCAGGCCTGCCTCATGCAACAAGACGATCAGCCGCCGTTCATCACGCAGGTCGTCCCAGACCCACCGCACCACGTTGTAGCCGAGCGCTCGCAGCCGGTTCTCCCGGTTCTTCTCCGCCACGACCACCTCGGACGGCGTTTTGCCTTTGAGGTACTGCTGGGAAGAGTATTTTTCGAATCCGTCGAACTCGCCCAGGAGCTTGAACTCCTCCCAGTCGAAGTCGGGGTAGCCGATGAGGCCTCGGTTGTCTCGAAACGGCACTTGAAGGTTGGGGATGGGGAAACCACTTTGGATCATGATGGCCCGACTCCAGGACTCCCCGGGCGACTGTGAGCGCCCATCGGCCACCTCAAGAACCCGTTCCACCCGGCGCAGCTGAGTGCTGTTGGGCAGTAGCAACGCGGAATCACGGACGTCGTCGGTGGTGAAAACGACGTTCACGTCGGGTGGCGAGCCCGGCAGGATCTTTTGCTGCAGCAGCTTGTCCATGGCGGGAAGCGACTGGGCCAATGGCAGCCGAACGGCCAGGTCACGCACGGTTTGGGGCGGGCTCGTCAGCTGCAAACCGAACATGGTCCAAGGTGGTGGATCGCCCGTGATGGCGTTGCAGCGGTGAACCCCGTTGCTGCTTTGGCCTCCGCTCTTGCCCGGGTCCACCACGGCCTGGACCTGAAACGGAGTCCGTAAGATTGGCAACCCCATGATCAGGGCCGCCGACTCACGGGCAAAAACAGGGTGGGTTGCAGCCAGCTCATGAACCGCTTGGCACCGTATTCGGTGCCGTTCCGAAGGCTTGAGTGAGGCCCACAAATCCGCCGGCAGGTATAGGCCGCGTCGGACCCGAACGAGGCGTCCGGATGCGGCCTGCCGGGAAAGCCTGCGGGCAGAATATTCGTCCACGAATTTGCTTGCCGGAGTGATGAACGGGGGTACTTGAAAGGGGGCCATAAGTCCATGCTCGGCACAATGCGGACCCGGGTGGAGGGCAGGTGCGCCAATTGTGGGCGTGCTGGTCCGTTGGCAGCCCTGTGGAGGGACGAATGGGCACCCGGCAGAGGGGCCGATGTGGCCTTCGGTGACGGCAGCGGTGATACGCCTATGGTCCACCGGGGGCGGATCGCCACAACGGCCCCCGCGCCGTCGGAACCGGTCCGCAGGGGCAGCGATTGACCATATCGGCCCCCGTCGGACGCCCGGCGGATCGGGCGCCATTTCAGCATCCCGAGGCGAGAAACTATGCTTGTCTGAGGCTCCCGCAGGTTCAAGGGGCATGATGTGGCACGAAGGAATAGGTGAAGATGAGCAGGATTCTGACGGTCCGCGGAGGTGTTCCGCTCAAGGGACGTGTCCAGGTGCGCGGTGCCAAGAACTTGGTTCCCAAGGCCATGGTGGCCGCATTGCTGGGGAATGCGCCATCCACGCTGCGCAACGTCCCGGAGATCAAGGACGTGGAGGTTGTCACCTCCTTGTTGCAGATCCATGGGGTGACTGTCGAGAAGGATCCCATCACGGGAGACCTGACGATGGACCCGGCCAACGCCAAGACGGCGCCGAGCTCGGAGATCAACACCCACGCAGGCGACTCCCGCATCCCGATCCTGCTGTGCGGCCCGCTCATCCACTCGATCGGCCACGCGTTCATCCCGGATTTGGGCGGCTGCAAGATCGGCGACCGGCCCATCGACTACCACCTTGACGTGCTGCGCAAGTTTGGCGCCGTGGTGGAAAAGACCGGCGGCGGCATCCTCATTTCTGCGCCCACAGGCCTGAAGGGCACCAAGATCTCCCTGCCCTACCCGAGTGTTGGAGCCACGGAGCAGGTGCTCCTCTCGGCAACAAGGGCCGAGGGAATCACGGAACTCAGCGGCGCGGCCACGGAGCCGGAGATCGTCGACCTGATCGCGATCTTGCAAAAGATGGGTGCCATCATTTCGGTGCAAACCGATCGCACCATCCGCATCGAGGGCGTCAAGGAGCTCAAGGGCTACGTCCACACGGCCCTGCCGGACCGCAACGAGTCCGCTTCCTGGGCGTCGGCGGCACTGGTCACCGGCGGCGACATCTACGTTGAGGGCGCCAGCCAGCGCGACATGATGACGTTCGTGAACACCTTCCGCAAGATCGGCGGCGGCATGGACATCCACGACGACGGCATCCGCTTCTTCCACCCCGGCGGCGACCTGAAGCCGTTGGTG
>JBAUMA010000679.1:0-1844 GCA_049578485.1 Specibacter sp. | reverse complement strand
CACCAAGGCCGTTTCAAACGCCGTGTCGCCGTCGTAGGCAAGCTCGGCGGCTTCCGCGGCTTCGGCTTCGGCCTTCTTGCGCCCGCGCAGGGCCCGGGGCTTCTTCGCCGCGGCGGCCGCGTCCCGGTCGTAGAGGTAGCTCTGGTCGTGGCCGTCGGCATCCAGGTGCGGTGCCGGGGCGGACCCGACGAGCATCTCGTACAACCCTCGCAGCCGGTCAGGGATGTGGCGGATGGGGGTGGCCGTGAGGATCAAGAGGCTGAAGAACGCCAGGATCGAGAAGATGGCCACGGGAAGCACGGGGGCCGCAAAGTTGAACGGCCCGGCGGCAATCAAGCCCACCATGCCCCCCGCCGCGCTCACGCGGTCAAAACCGTCCGTGGCGCTGGGCATGCCGCCGGCCACGTGGGCCAGCGCGCAGCCGGAGAGGATCATGGCGGTGAAGCCGATGGCCACCCGGTTATTGGAGCGGATGTTGGTGGGCTGGCGGAACACCAGGATCGAGAAGATCAGCAGCATGGGTGGCAGCATGGCCGCAAACCAGCCAAACGTGCCTTGGAAGACGCCGTGCACGGCGTTAGCCAGCGGACCGTCCAGTCCCCACCACTCGAAGGTGGCGATGATGGTGGCCAGCAGGATGAAGAACAGCCCGCTGCCGTCGCGGCGGTCGTGCGCCGGGATGTCGCTGACGTCGGTGCCCATGCGTCGAAGGGCCCCACCCACCAGGTGGCCCAGGCCCTGCCAGATGCCGACGGCCATGCGCAGCGGCCAGATCAGCTGCTGTTCGGGTTCGGGTGCGGGTTGTTTGCTGCGTGTGCTCGGCATTTTGGCGGTCTTCGCAGGGCGCGCGGAAGCGCCGCCTTGCTTGCCGGCGGACGCGCGAGCGGGGGAAGAACGAGTCGCCATACCCGCAACGGTACCCGCCTTTTGGCGGTTTTCAGCGGATTTGGGCCCCGAAGGGCAGCGGGTGGCGCCACTGCGGTCCGCAAAAAAATCGAACGGGCAGAAGTTGCCGGTGTTGGACGTGAACACCCGCAACTACTGCCCGTTCGATTTGCCGGGAGAGTGGTTATGCCTCCAGGACCACCGGGATGATCATGGGCCGGCGGCGAAGCTTGCGGTTGACCCAGGTGCCGATCACCCGGCGCACCACCTGCTGGAGCTGGTGGGTGGTGTGCTCGGAGTTGGCCATGACGGCCTCCTCAAGCGCGGCGGCGATCTTGGGCTTGATGTCGTCAAAGACGGAATCGTCCTCGGCCACGCCGCGGGCGTGGATGTCCGGGCCGGAGACAATCTTGCCCGTGGAACGGTTCACGACCGTGATGATGGAGATGAATCCCTCATCTCCCAGGGTGCGCCGGTCCTTGAGGTCCTCGTCGGTGATCTCGCCGACGCTCTGGCCGTCAACGTAGACAAAGCCGCACTCAACCTGGCCCACGATCCGTGCCTGGCCGTCGACAAGGTCGATGACGGAGCCGTCCTCGGTGAGCAGGATGTTCTCGGGCGCGATCCCGGAGGACTGGGCGATCTTGGCGTTGGCGATCAAGTGGCGGGTTTCCCCGTGCACCGGCATCACGTTCTTGGGTGTGAGGATGTTGTAGCAGTACAGCAGCTCGCCCGCGGCCGCGTGCCCGGAAACGTGCACCTTGGCGGTCCCCTTGTGGATGACGTCGGCGCCGAGCTTGAGCAGGCCGTTGATGATGCGGAACACGGCGTTCTCGTTGCCCGGGATCAGCGAGGAGGCCAGGATGACGGTGTCCCCGGCGGCGATCCTGATCGGGTGGTCGCGGCCGGCCATCCGGGACAGCGCCGACATCGGCTCGCCCTGCGAGCCGGTGGAGATC
>JBAUMA010000678.1:0-1679 GCA_049578485.1 Specibacter sp. | reverse complement strand
CAGCAACGGTATCCAGGACAGCGAAAGCGGCGCGCGCCTGCGCAAGGGCGAAGCGATGCGCATCGAGCACGGCAGTGTCTATGTGCTGGGTGACTTCGAGATCCGTGCGCGGCTGGTGCGCGACCCGGCGACCTTCGACGTTGAAGTCGGCCGTCCGCAAGCAGCGGGCAGCATCATTCCGGACGATGCGTTTCTCGATCTCGACCCGCTCAATGCCCTCGATCAGCAAGAGCGCGTGTATTCGGAAATCGACGAACTGATCTCCCCGAGCACGACCATCGAGGACACCCGTCAGCGCGCCGACTATGCGCGCATCGACATGGAAAGCCTGATGGTGCCGGAGCTGATCAACGCCCCGGCAGAGCCAGCACCCGCGCCACCGCCGAAAGCGGTCGAGCGTCAGAGTGAAGGTTTCTGGGAGCACTTCGGTGCGGCGCTGGGCGTGGACCTCAAAGGTCTCGACCACGATGCCCGCGAAGCCCTGGCGCTGAACGCTGCACGCCTGCTCAAGCAAAGCGTCGGCGGTTTGCAGCAGAGCCTGCGCACTCGCAGTGAACTGAAAAACGAACTGCGTCTGGCCCAGACCACCGTGCAAGGCACGAACAAAAACCCGCTCAAATTTGCCGTCGATGCCGGTGAAGCGCTGGGCATTTTGTTGCAGCCGAACAAGCCGGGCCAAGTGCCGGCCGAGCAGGCGATCTCCCGTGCGTTCCGCGATTTGCAGGCGCATCAGGTGGCGTTGCTGACCGCCAGCCGCGCCGCCGTTCGCGGAACGCTGGAACACTTCTCGCCAGAGCAATTGACCCTGCGTTTCGAACGCGACAACAAGCCGCTGATCGCCACATCCGGCGGGCGCTGGAGAGCGTTCGGCCGTTACCACCAGGCGCTGCGTCAGGACGATGACTGGAGCGAGCGTTTGCTGGCCCGCGACTTCGCCCAGGCCTACGAAGAACAGATTCGCCTGATCTCCACCCTCCACACCGACCACCAAGGATGATGCGCATGTCTCGCCGCTCGACCGCTTTTTTCCAGACGCTGACTGCGCTCACTTTGCTGGCGTTGCTCGCCGGTTGCTCGTCGCTATCGCCGTACTCGAACGTGACCAAGGTCAACCTGAAACTGACCGGCAGCGATCAGTTGAACCCCGATCTCAACGGCCGTCCTTCGCCGATCGTGGTGCGCCTGTTCGAACTCAAACACCCGGTGACCTTCGAAAACGCTGACTTCTTCAGCCTCTACGAGCGCGCCAAGGAATCCCTCAATCCGGATCTGGTGGCCACCGAAGAGCTGGAACTGCGCCCGGGCGAAACCGTGGAACTGAAGCTCAAGGTGGAAGAGGGCAGCCGTTATGTTGGCGTTCTTGCCGCTTACCGCGACTTGCCGGAAACCCAATGGCGCCACACGGTGCAGATCACTCCGTTGGAAGTTACCGAAGTCGATCTGACTCTGGACCAGACCGGCATCCGTAACACTAATCAAGTGCTCGCCAAGGCGGATGACTGACCATGAATACCCATAAAGTCATTTGGCAGGAAGGCATGCTGCTGCGTCCGCAGCACTTCCAGCACAACGATCGCTACTACGACCACCAGATGAAGACCCGCACGCAGTTGCTGGGCAGCTACACCTGGGGCTTCCTGAACCTGGACATCGACTTGCAGTTCCTCAACATGGGCAAA
>JBAUMA010000677.1:0-4082 GCA_049578485.1 Specibacter sp. | reverse complement strand
TCTATGTAGTTTGTGAGGAACTTTCATGGGTTCAGTAGTTAAGAAGCGCCGTAAGCGGATGTCCAAGAAGAAGCACCGTAAGCAGCTTCGCAAGACGCGTAACCAGCGTCGCAACAAGAAGTAAATCTTCTTTCTTGAAAGCGCCCGTTCACCGATTCCGGTGTGCGGGTGCTTTGTTTTAACTTCTTTTCAGTACGACACCGGGGCGTTGCCAAGGTGCGCCGGGAACCTTGGGTGGGGCAAGGGGTCCGCGCTGTGGGTGCGCCCTACTTGCGGCGCATGGAGGCGATGCCCTTCCAGAGCCCGTACACCACGCCCACGCCGGTGGCGGCCTGCAGGCCCAGGGTGGCCGCGCGGCGCCCCGAACGGTAGTCGTAGATGGGCCAGTTGTGCTCGCGGGCGTGCCGGCGCAGCTTGGCGTCGGGATTGATGGCCACGGGATTGCCCACGGCCGTCAGCAGCGGGATGTCGTTGTAGGAGTCGCTGTACGCCCAGCAGCGCTCCAGGTTCAGGCCGTGCTCCCGTGCCAGCTCGCGTACGGCGCGGCCCTTGGCCGGCCCATGCAGGATCTCGCCCACCAGTTTGCCGGTGTACAGTCCGTCCTCGACCTCTGCGACGGTGCCCAGGGCGCCCGTCAGGTGCAGCCGGGCGGCAATGACGCCCGCCACTTCAACGGGGGTGGCCGTCACCAGCCACACCTGGCGGCCGGACTTGAGGTGTTCTTGTGTCAGTGCCCGGGTGCCTGGCCAAATCTTGGAGACGATCATCTCGTCGTACACTTCTTCACCGATCTGGCGGATGAAGTCGGTGCTGATGCCGGCGGCCAGCTTTTGGGCCGAGTCCTGGACGGAGTGGACGTCATTCATGTTCTCCCCGCGCAGGATGAACTTGGCCTGTTTCCAGGCGAAACCCGTGACGTCACGGAGCGTGAAGGCCTTCTTTTGGTACATTTTCCGGGCAACATGGAAAAGGCTGGCACCCTTCATGAGGGTGTTGTCCACATCGAAGAAGGCTGCCTCGCCCTGGTGTTGCACAGCCGTCGAGGGGGCCTCGGCACTGTTGGTAGTCACGTCGGGCATGAAACCACTCTAGTCAATCCTGCCGCGGCGTGCCTGCTGTGTGGCAGATCGGGCGGTTAACAGTGGTGGAATTCTCCCGCCGGCCCCGCAGCCACGGCACCGGCACCGGCACGTGCGCAGGCACACGCGGGCACATGCGCAGCAAAGTGTGCGTACCGTTGTAGGCATGGACCCGCTTCCCCCCGCCGCACATGCACCCAAACTTGAATTGATCACCAAAGCCGGATGCCACCTGTGCGCGGCCGCCCAGGATGTGGTGTCCGGTGTCGCCGCCGAACTGGGCCTGGCCTGGATGGAGATCTCCCTCGATGGCGACGCCGCCCTGACCGCCCGCTATGGGGAAGAGATCCCGGTGGTGCTGGTGGACGGGGTGCAGCGTGACTTCTGGCACATTGACCCGGTCAGGCTCCGCGCCGTCCTCCTCCGGGCCATGGACGAATCCGGCGCATGACGAACGTCCGACCGCAAAGCCTTCCGCGCTTTGGCTAACTCACGGCCAGGTCATACAGTGGATTAAGGCTGTTCACCGGAGCGTGGCAACACTTGATTCCCGCCCGGGGATGGCCTGGTCCTAGAACTTGGAGCGTTAATCGTGACCCCAGCGCAGACGCCGGAAGAACCGGCAGCCGCGGCGGCTCGGCAGTTGCCGCCCGCAACGGTCTCCCGCCTGACGCTGTACCTGCGCACGCTCAACGCACTGCTGGCCGACGGCGTCGAACGGGTCTCCTCGGAGGCCTTGGCCGAATCCGCGGGCGTGGGGTCGGCCAACGTCCGCAAGGACCTCTCCCACCTGGGCTCCTATGGCACCCGCGGGGTGGGGTACGAGGTGGCGCATCTGAGCCGCAAGATCGCCCAGGCGCTCGGGTTGACGCACGAGTGGCGTGTTGCCATTGTCGGTGCCGGTAACCTGGGCCGTGCACTGGCCCGGTATGCGGGCTTTGAATCCCGCGGCTTTGACGTGGTGGCCTTGATTGACGCCGACCAGATGGTGGTGGGCACCGAAATTGGCTGGTTGCGCGTCAGCGACGTGGCGGAGCTGGAAACGGTGTTGGAGAAGACCCGGGCCAACATGGTGGTCCTGGCCTTGCCCGCCGGAGTCGCACAGTCCGTGTGTGATCGCGTGGTCGACGCCGGAGTGCACAGCATCCTCAGCTTTGCCCCCGTGGCCCTGACGGTTCCCGAGCACGTGAACCTGCGCAAGGTGGACATGGCCACCGAACTCCAGATCCTGGCGTACCACGCCCAGCGTCTGCAGGAGCCGGGCCTGGCCGAGGACCGTCCCGGCGCATAAGCGGGACGGCCCGGGAACCTCAGTAGCCGTGCGGTCCCTTGTTTGCGGGTGCCTTGGCGAAGTATTCCTTGGCTGGTGAGCGGTACAGGATCACCATGGCCGCCACGCCGAGGCCTATCTGCAGGATCGTGAAGACGTTCGGCTGGGTCAGGGCAAGCAGGGAGATGATGGCCAGCACCAGTCCCGTGGTGCGCGCCCAGCTTGCGCCCTTGCGGATCTTGGCGGCCAGCCAGAAGTAGGCGCTGGCACCGACAACGCTCAAGATGGCGGCCATGACCAGCACCACCGTGACCATGGACGGGTCGGCAAAAACGGCGTCGTACGATGCTCCGTTGGGCATCGAGGACTTCAAGGCATCGATCATGGTGGTCCGCACGGCCGGCACCAGCAACACCACGAGCAACAACACCGCGGACAACGCCTGCAACACCCCCGCCATTTGAATGAAGCGGGTTGCCAACACCACCTGTTTTGGTGCGGCAAAGTGCGCGCCCGGCGGGATGGGGCCCGCCCCGCGATGTGGATACCCGGGCCCCTGCGGCGGGCCGCCTTGGAAGCCGGGGTAAGTGGCGGAGGGCGGCAGCCCCGGGGCCGCGCCGGGAACCGGCGACTCCGTCGGAGGCGTCCAGCCCTCCGGGGCGTACTGGCCGTAGCGGGGGACACCGGGGGCGATCTCACCATAGTTGCCGGGGCGGGGACCGGTGGCGGGCCGCTCTTGAGGCTGTTCGTCAGGAGTGGTCATGGGGTGGTCCCTTTCAGTGGCGGTGCCGGGGCGGCAGGGTTCCGGGCGGACATGGAAGGAGGCCGCGTCCGGGTTTGAAATAAACCCTACGCGACCTCCCTGGGTGGAACTAGCCGGCCCTGCTAGGTGGCGGCACCCTTGCTTTTGGCGTTGAGCCAGGCCGATGATTCCGGCAGCCACATCAGCACCGTGGCCACAATGCCGAGAAGACCGCCGCCCGCCGCGAAGAACAGCAGCACGATGCTCAGGACGGCAATAACGGACAACGCCATCCGGGCCCACTGCATGCCGGCCTTCAGCTGCAGGATGCAGACCAGGATGGCGGCGATCATGACGAGCGCGATGATGGAACCAATCAGTCCGCGCACGCCGGCGGCCCGCAGGCCGGAGGAGTAGCCGGGGAGATTGATGCCCAGAACGGTGTCCGAGGCGGTCATGGCGATGATCGAGCCGATAATGCCAAAGAAGGTGCCGATCAGCCAGATCCCGGCCGTCACAAGCCAGATGATGTAGGAGATCTTCAGCAGCTGCGGCAGGCCCGCCAGCGAGAACAGTCCGGAGAATCCGCTGGCCGGCATGACGGAGTGCATGTCCTTGGGCCAGTCGTTGGGCATTTCAAAGGAAGTGTTGCCCGCTGCGGGTCGCTGCTGGTATCCCGGCTGTTGCTGGTAACCGGGCGGGGGCTGCTGCTGGTACCCGGGAGGCGGTTGCTGGTACCCGGGCGGGGGCTGCTGCTGGTACCCCGGAGGCGGTTGTTGGTAGCCGGGAGGCGGTGCCTGGAATCCGGGATTGTACGGTTGGGGAGCAGGAGATGCCGGCTGGGAACCAGAGCCGTCGGGCGACGGTTGCGAGCCGGGTTGCTCGGGACCTTGGTACTCACTTGGGGTGCTCATAGCAGTCACGATAGTCCGGGTTTTAGCCCCTGCATAGCTTTGGGAACGCAAATGCGAAGTGCCGGTCCGCCACTGTG
>JBAUMA010000676.1:0-15710 GCA_049578485.1 Specibacter sp. | reverse complement strand
ATCCTATGCGGCGCTCCTGGGCCTGGGCGTCCCCGTCTTGGTGGGGATCGGCTCGGCCTTGTTGGGGCTGGCGGGATTCCCGGCTCCCGTGCAGATCGCCGGCATGGCCCTGACCCTGCTGGGCATGGCCCTGGTGATCAGCCGCAAACCGAAAGCGGTCCCTGCCCCGACGCCGGCACTTTCACGGGAACCAAGCCCGTGAAAGTGCCTTCACCTGCCTAGCCGGCGGCGTCCTTGACACCGAGGGCGGGCGACTTGGCTTTGCTCCGCCCCCTCGATGGTGCTGCCAACGCTCCCGCAATGGCGAGCACGGCCACCGCGGCGCACACCCAGAATCCAATGGTGAACGCGTTATCCAGCGGAAGTCCCTGGGGCGTGCTGTTGGAGGAGATGAGCGCAGCAATGACGGCCGTGCCGATGCTGCTGCCGATGGTGCGGGCGATCGTGTTGACGCCAATGGCCTCACCGGTCTGTTCGGCGGGAACGCTTTCGATGATGGCGTTAGAGGTCGCCGCCAGGGCCAGGCCGATCCCGGCACCGGTAAGGACGCCGGAGACCACGATCTGCCAGATTGCCCCGTGGGAGAACGCCGGCAGAACAAATGCCGCCGTGACGAAGACGCCACCCAGGAGCATGGGCATTTTCGGCCCGAAGGTGCGCACCATGATCCCGGCCAACGGCCCGAACACCACCATCATCAGTACGGTGGGCAGCAAGAACAGTCCCGCTTGGGAGACCGTGGTACCGAAGCCGTAGCCTGTCATCTTGGGCAACTGGAGCAGGGTGGGAACCAGGACGAAGGTACCGAACATGGCAAAGCCAAAGACGAGCGCCACCACATGGGCGGTCCATACTCCGCGAACCTTCATCAGGCGCATGTCGATGAGGGGCTCCTTGACCCGCAATTCGACTACGACAAACACGACCATCGCAACGACGCCCAGGGCCAACAGGCCAACGGTCTTCCCCGAGGACCAGCCCCAGTTTTCCCCTTCGCTGATGGCCAGCAGCAGGGATACCAGCGCCACGGTCAGGATGGACGCGCCCAGGATGTCGAGGCGTCCGGGTGTCTTCACCGGCGATTCCGGCATGCCGAAGATGACGCCGAGGAGGGCGATGACGACGAGCACCAGGGGCAGCCAGAACAGCCAGTGCCAGGAAAGGTGTTCCACGATGGGCCCGGCAGCCACAATGCCGACGCCGGCACCAACGCCAAAGATGGCCGACAACAGCCCGATGGTCACGCCAACCTGTTCGTGGGGCAACTCGTCACGGACAATGCCGATGGACAGGGGCATGATGGCGCCGGCCGCACCCTGCAGTGCGCGGGCCACAATCAAGACACCCAGGTTCGGCGCCAAGGCGGCCAGCAAGGTGCCCGCCAACAAAAGGACGAGGACGACGATGAGGATCTTGCGTTTGCCGACCATGTCCCCAAGGCGTCCCAGGATGGGTGTCAAGACCGCGGCGGACAGCAAGTAGGCGGTCAGGACCCAAGCGGCATCCGCCGTCGAAACGCCCAAGTCCCGCCCGATGGTTGCCAGCGCAGGAGCCACGAGGGACTGCAGCACGGCGAACGACAATCCACCCAGGGACAGGTAGGTGACCAGGAGCTTGCTGTGGATTTTGCGGTCCGGCGCCGGTGGAACCGAGCCCTTGGCGGGTTCCTCAATTGTTAATGACATGACTCTCCGAAAATATGTAAACAAACGCTGACTTATGAATATTAGGCCAACACGGCGCACAAGTCAACGCACGTTTACATGTGCTGTGAATGATCCCCCCGCCTGTAGGGTTGGTGGTGAACAAAGGGGAACAATGACCACGCGCACCGCCAAATCCCGCGACGCCGTCGGCACCCGGGCACTCCTGCTCGCGGCCGCCCGCCGCCGCTTCGCCTGGGACGGCTACAGCGCCACAACGGTTCGGGACATCGCCAACGACGCGGGCGTGAATGTGGCCCTCATCAACAGGTATTTCACGTCCAAGGAGGGCTTGTTCACCGCCTGCCTGCAGCGAGTCGTCGCGGACCTCGACCAGGTGGCAACGGCCGATGTCACGGTCGATTCCATCGTTGAGACGATCCTCGCCCAGGTGGCGGACCTTCCCCGCGGGGAACATCCCCTCCAACTGCTCTTGCTGCTGCGATCCTCCGGCGACGACCGTGCGGACCAAATCAGGCGGGACACCCTCCAGACCTTCACCGAGGGCATGGCTGCCGCCGCCGGCTGGCGCCCCGGAGACCCGGACGACGACGAACTCCTGGTTCGTGCGCAAGTTGCCTTGGCCGCCGCCCTGGGGATCGTGGTGCTCCGTTCATCCACCGGGCTGGAACCCTTGACGTCGGCAACCGCCGGGCAGCTTCGCGGTCCGCTGGGTGACGTCCTGACAACCCTGCTGGCACCCAAGGGAAGCTAGCTTCCTGTCCAAGTCATTACCGGGCGGCCAGGGCCTCGATCTTTCGCTCGAGCACGGCCCGCTCGGCGGCATTCCCGCACAGCTTCGCGGCCTCCATCAGTGCTGCCTGGGCGTCGTCGTTGCGGCCGAGCCGGGACAACAGTTCGCCACGGATGGCCGGCAGCAGATGGGACCCGGCCAGTTCCCCCCGGGCGGCGATCCCGTCCACCAGTGCCAAACCGGCCGCCGGGCCCGAGGCCATGGCAACGGCCACTGCCCGGTTGAGTTCGATCACGGGCGAGGGCGCCAACCGGCCCAGGGCCTCGTAGAGGATGACGATCCGGGGCCAATCCGTCTCCGCGGCCGAATGGGCCACGGCATGGCACTCGGCGATGGACGCCTGCAGCCCGTAGGCGCCCAGTCCGCGGCCGGCAGCCACGGCATGGGCCAGGGCCGCCCGGCCGCGGCGGATTGCCGACTGGTCCCACAGCCGCCGATCCTGGTCCTCTAAAAGCACCGGCCGCTTGTCCGCATCCAGCCGGGCCGGGAACCTGGCGCCCGTCAGCTCCAGCAAGGCGAGCAGGCTGAAAACCTCCGGTTCGGGAGCCAGGTGCGACAGCAGGCGCGCCAGGCGCCGGGCCTCAGAGGCCAGATCGCCCCGGATCCAGTCGTCGCCACCGCTTGCATAGGAGCCCTCCGAAAAGATCAAGTAGACCACGTGCATCACCGAACCGAGCCGCCCGGCCAGCTCGTGCTTCTTGGGCACGGCAAACGGGATATGGGCGGCGGCCAGCGTCTTCTTGGCCCGCGTGATGCGTGCCTGGACGGTCGAGGCCGGCACCAGGAACGCCTTCGAAATTTCCGCGCTGCCCAGCCCGCCAACCACCCGCAACGTCAAGGCGATCTGGGCCTCTTTCGACAACACCGGATGGCAAGAGATGAACATGAGCGCCAAGACGTCGTCGTCGATGGCGTCGGGGTTGAACAGGACATCGGCACCGGGCACCTGGTCGTCAAGGCCGCGGGCCAACGCGGCGTAGCGTTCGTCGAGGGCGGCCCGGCGCCGGAATGCGTCAATGGACCGGCGCCGGCCCACGGTCAGCAGCCATCCCACGGGTTGGGCGGGTACGCCGTCCACAGCCCAGGAGACGAGCGCCTCGGCGACCGCCTCCTGGGCAAGATCCTCCGCCAGCGCGAAATCACCTGTATACCGGGCCAGGGCGCCGACGATGCGGGCGGACTCCATCCGCCACACCGCATCGACGGCGCTCCGGGCCCCACTGCCACCCATGTGGGTCAGAGCTGGCCCGTCCGTTCGCGCCACGCGCGTTCCTTCTGGATCCACTCGTTGTCCTGGGGGAACTCGTCGATGGAGGGGACCCGGCGGATCTCCGCCTTGCTGCCCTGCATGTAGGGCGCCCGCTTCGCCCACTCGGCGGCCTCCTGGATAGAGGCCACCTCGAGGATGTAGTAGCCGTTGAACAACTCCTTGGTTTCCCCGTACGGCCCGTCGGTCACCACGGGGGTGTCGCCGGTGAAATCGACGACGACGCCCTCCTCTGGATCCGCCAGCCCTTCGGCCGCCAGCAGGACGCCGGCGCGGATCAGTTCGTCGTTGAACTTGCCCATCGCGTTCATGATCTCGGTGAAGTCGACGCCGGCAAAGGCCGCCTGTGAGGCATCGCTTGGTCGCCAGATCATCATGTACTTGGCCATTGTGTTCTCCTTGCTTGTGGAAGCCCGCTTGTCGATCTTCCCAACTCTAGGTCGAATGGTCCACGCCCGGATCGACACCGCGGCCGGAAAACTTTTTATCCTTTACTCCGCGGGGTGCTCCGAAGTGTGCAGGTGGGCGCGGTCGCCGTCGTGGTTAAAGATGGTGAGGATCTCCACTGCTCCGCCGTGGGCCCCGATGGAATGCGGGACCATGGTGGAAAACTCGGCGACCTCCCCGGGGTGGACCAGGATGCTCCGCTCCCCCAGTTGCAACAGCGCGATGCCCGTGAGCACGGCGAACCAATCACGGCCCGGATGGACGCCAAGCAGCGAGAGGCGTTCCGGGGTGATGCGCATCTTGGCCACTGTCTTGCCGTGCAGCCCGTCCTCACTGGCGAGGATCCAGGTGGTCAGCCCCGGTGAGTGCCCGGGCTGGGGTCGGATGACGACGTCCGCATCGTCCGTGGATTCCACAAGGGCGTCCAGCGTCGTATCCAGCGCCCGCGCAATCGGAACAAGCTGGTCCAAGGCGATCCTCCGGTGTCCCGTTTCGATGCGGCTCAGCGTGGAGGCACTGAGCCGGCAGCGGGCCGCCAGGTTCTCCAGGGACCAGCCCCGCGAGAGCCGAAGTCCCCTGATGCGTTGGCGGATCACGGTGTCCACGGCCAGTTCTTGCGTCATGCGCAAAAGTCTATGCCATCTAAGCATTTTACGGCTAGCGTGGACAGCATGACAGATCACGCGCACCATCACCACATGGCCGGACACAGCCACCAGCACGGGGACGGCTTGGCGGAAATGCTCAACCTGGACGCCATCATCCTGGGCACCTATCTGGACGAGGCCACCGCATGGGCCGCCGGTCTGGCCCCGGCCGAACCCGCAACCATCCTCGACGTTGGAGCCGGATCGGGTGCCGGCACCCTTGCACTGGCCAAGCGTTTTCCGGATGCCCACATCGTTGCCATCGACATGTCCCCCGACATGCTCGCCCACACCCGCCAAGCCGCGCACGGACAGGGCCTGGACGGACGGCTGGCCACAGTGGAGGCGAACCTCGACGAGGCGTGGCCGGAAATCGCTTCCGCCGACCTCATCTGGGCGGCTTCATCGCTGCACGAACTGGCCGACCCGGAGAGTTCCATGCGCGACATGTTCGCCGCCCTCAATCCCGGCGGCCTGTTGGTGGTGGTTGAGATGGACGCCCTGCCCCGTTTTCTCACGGACACTACGGGCCTGGAATCGCGGCTGCACGCCGCCCTCGCCCTGCAGGGCTGGAATGCGCATCCCGATTGGCGTCCCGGACTGGAAAAAGCCGGCTTCGACGTCGTCGAGCAACGCAGCTTCCCCACGACGGCTCGTTCGACGCCGGAACCCACCGCCCGCTACGCCCAACTGTTCCTGGGCCGCATCCGCCAGGGCCTTGACGGCATCGCCGCCGCCGAGGACCTCGCCGCACTGGACCGCTTGTTGACCCATGACGGACCCGAATCTCTGGCGAACAGGACCGATCTCCAGGTTCGCGGCAGCCGGACCGCCTGGGCGGCACGCAAGCCCTAGGCCGTCACGGCCACCCTAGGACTGACTCGATTGCACGATGGTAAAGGGTCCGGCAGCGTGGGAGACCACGCACTTGGCCAGGTACAGCGGCGAGCTTGCGTAGTTGGCCCGCTGCGTGAGGACCAGGACGGGATCCGCGGACGCCAGCCCCAACAACCGGGCCCGGCTGCTGGGGCCGGCGCTGCCAGGCGCCACGTCGCATTCGGCCGAGCCCAGAATCGGACCGAGCGTTGCGTTGATGATCGACAGCAGGGTGCCGTTCCGGGCGGTCATGCCCTCGAGAAGCCGGGCGATGTCGGCATTGATGTCGCTCAGGTATTTACCCGCGGGCAGGTGTTCCTGAATGACCGCGACGGCGTCGTCGTCCCGGTAGGCCACGGATTCACGGAACCAGGTGTTGGCGGCCCCGTCCACGCCGATGCCCCGGGAGATGAAGTCAGTGGTTGGCTGGAGGCAAAACTCCGTCGTCGTGATGCGCAAGGTCCGCCCGTTCACCGCCAACACCTCCTCGAACGGGCGGAAAACGTCCAGGCCCACGGCCGGAAGCCTGTCGGCGATGGAACGCCCCACACCCCTCTTGGTGACAATGAGCCCGTCTTCTTCCAACAGCATCAACGCTTCCCGGACCACTGTCCTGCTCACACCCAGTTGCCGGCCCAGCTCCACCTCCTTGGGAAGCAGCGAACCCAACGGCAGTGCCGCGGAGCGGATTCCTTCGGCCAGCCGCGAATAGACGGCCACCCTCAAGGGCTGGCCGGTGCCGGTGACAACGGGCCGGGACAGTAATTCCGCTGCTTCCATCGACATGGCGAACCTTTCCGGGGGGGGTGGCTAGTGGTTGCTGGTGGCGGGCGATGAGTAGTCAAGGAGGAGCTGGACCAAGTGCGGTGCGAGCGGTTTGTCGGTGGCAAGCACTACCCGGCAGTGGGCACCCGGCTGGTCAACGGGCCCCAACCGCTGCCCACGCAGATCGCAGATGGTCTGGCCACGGCCGGGGCCATCCGTGGTGTCCACGACGACGTGAACCCGGGGTGCGTTGATCGCGGTGATACCGCCCGCGGCAATGGCAGCCGCGAGGGGATCGTGGAGGGCTGAGGCGCGCCGGCCGTAAAAGTCCACGTAAAAGTCAAAGTAAAAGTCCAGGATCCGGCCCAGGGAGCCGACGAACGGGTGGGCGGCGTTTTCAAGCTCCTCCCGGTGCGAATCCTCCAGGACGTTCTCCAGCGTGACGTCGAGGGGAACGAGGGTGACGGGCCAGTCGGCGGCGATGGCCTCCGCTGCCGCTTCCGGATCATTCCAAATGTTCGCCTCGGCGACCGGGCTGACATTGCCTGCCACCAGGGCGGCCCCGCCCATGATGGTGAGGTCCCTGATCCGTGACGGCAGAGTCGGGTCCAGGCGCAGGGCGAGGGCAATGTTCGTCATGGGGCCAATCGTCACAACAGACAGCTCACCGGCATATTCGTGAGACAGGGCAATGAGGAGCTCGGCGGCGCTGGCGATGGACGGTTCGGTGCCTGCCTCGGGCAATTCGATGTTGCCCACGCCGTTGTCGCCGTGGATGTGGGGCACGCCGCCGTCGTAGGCACGGGCCAGCGGGTCATGGGCCCCTATCGCGACCGGAATATTTGGCTGACCGGCGAGGGCCAGCAGATCGAGGGTGTTGCGGGCTCCCTGCGCGGCCGAGACATTGCCGCTGACAGTGCCAATGCCGACCAATGCCGTCCCGGGGTCCGCCAACAGGTAGCCGAGCGCCAGGGAATCATCGATTCCCGTGTCGCAGTCAAGGTAAATGGTGTGGGCGGGCTGGGTCACGGGGACTCCTTCGTCGGTGATCGTGGTGCGGCTGGCAGGCAAATACTAAGTCATACCTAGACATACGATGTTATACCTAGTTGCTAGCCGATTTGATTGTGCACAACTTAGTTGTGTACACTTCAGATATGTCCGCACAAGATTTTCACCTGGATTCAATGGTGTGTTTCGCGATCTACTCTGCGTCGAACGCCGTCGCCAAGGCCCACCGCGCCGTCCTGGAGCCCTGGGAGCTGACCTACACGCAGTACATCGCCCTGCTCGAGACCGGTTCGTCGTCCGATGGGCTCACCGTTCGCGAACTGGGCGCCCGGATGCACCTGGATTCGGGCACCCTGTCCCCCTTGCTGCGCCGGCTCGAGGACCGCGGGCTCATCAGCCGCGTGCGAAGTTCAGCCGACGAGCGCGTGGTCACGGCCACGCTCACCGAGGCCGGATCCGCCGTCCTGACGGAACTCCTCGGCTCCCTCGATGGCCTGCGGGACGCCTACGGCTTCGAATCCGCCGAGCAGGCACACCGTCTCATTGCGGAACTGCAACGAATCACCGAGGGCATGCGCCATCTGGCCGCAGCCCATCCCCCGACCCCGAAAGGCACCCCATGAACCCGCTCTACACCGCCGAAGCCCTCGCAACAGGCGCCGGACGCAACGGCCACGTCCGCTCCTCCGACGGCCGGATCGACCTTGGTCTGTCCGTACCGAAGGACATGGGCGGGGCCGGCGACGGCTCCAACCCCGAACAGCTCTTCGCGGCCGGCTACGCCGCCTGCTTCCACTCGGCCCTGCAGCTGGTGGCCCGCACCCAAAAGGTGGACATCTCCGACTCCTCCGTGGGCGGTCGCGTCCAGCTCGGCTCCAACGGACACGGCGGATTTGAGCTTGCCGTGATGCTCGAGGTGGTCCTTCCGGGCATCGAGCACGACGCCGCCCAGGCCCTGGCGGATGCCGCACACCAGGTCTGCCCGTATTCAAACGCCACACGGGGCAACATCGAGGTGACCATCTCGGTGTCCGACGACTGATCCCCTCAACCGTCTGTATTCCGGCCGCTCATAGTCAGCTTGTCACCAGCAATTGCTGGAATAGTTGCACGGTCAGGAACGAACCTTGTGAAGGGAAACGCATGCCCCGGAAGTGGCTCATCATCGGAATTGCCCTGATTGTTGCCATTGGCGCGGTTCTGGGCGGCACCGCACTGTATGCAAAACTCGCCAACGACAGCGCCCCCGACAAGCTCACGCTGTCCACCCCCACCAGCGGGACGGCCACTTCGGGAAAGGTGACCCCGGGAACAGCCGGCGCCGGAATTCTTGCCGGCGCATGGACCGTCAGCCACGGGTCCCAGGCAGGCTACCGGGTCAAGGAAGTGCTCAACGGCCAGAACGTCACGGTGGTCGGCCGCACCCAGGGCGTTACCGGGAACGTGGTGATTGACGGTACCTCATTGGCGGCCGCCAGCATTTCCGTGTCCATGACCAGCGTGGCAACGGACAACAGCAGCCGTGACAGCCAGTTCCTTGGCATCTTGAAGACCTCCCAGTTCCCCACCTCAACCTTCACCCTCACCAGGGCGGTGGACATCGGCGCCGTCAAGGACGGCGTCGCGCCGGTCCAGGCCGTTGGCGAGCTGGCGGTGGCCGGGGTGAAAAAGTCCGTCACCGTGAGCATGAAGGCCCAAAAGACGGCCTCGGGTGTTGAGGTCAGCGGTTCGCTGCCCGTAACGTTCTCGGACTACGGCATAGCCGCCCCCAACCTCGGATTCGTCAAGGTGGAGGACACCGGCACCATCGAGATGCTGCTCAAGCTCTCCCGGTAGAAACAGCTCAACCCTTTCGGCAGTGACCGCTGCACCACAATTTTCCGCCATCCGGCGGGCTACACCATATTTTGGAGACCCATGTTTACCGCTCAAGCCTATGCCGCGCCCTCCGCCACGGAGCCGTTGGTCCCCACCACGATTGAACGCCGCGACGTCGGAGCACACGACGTGCTGATCGACATCAAATTTGCCGGCATCTGCCACTCGGACATCCACACGGTCCGCGGGGACTGGGGCCCCCAGTCCTTCCCACTGACCCCTGGCCATGAAATTGCCGGCATCGTCACCGAGATCGGCTCCGCAGTGACCAGGCACAAGGTCGGGGACCGCGTCGGCGTTGGCTGCATGGTCAACTCCTGCGGCGAATGCGAGAACTGCCGCAAGGGCGAGGAACAGTTCTGCCTGTCCGGTAACACCGGAACCTACGGCGCCGTCGACCGCGACGGCACCATCACCCAGGGCGGCTACTCGTCCCACGTGGTGGTCACCGAGAACTTCGTACTGGCCATTCCGGAAGGCATCGACCTCGACGTCGCCGCCCCCCTGCTCTGCGCCGGCATCACCACCTACTCCCCCCTGAACCGCTGGGGCGCAGGCCCCGGCAAGAAGGTAGCCATCGTTGGGCTGGGCGGCCTGGGCCACATGGCCGTCAAGATCGCCCACGCCATGGGCGCCGAGGTCACGGTGCTGTCCCAGTCGTTGAAGAAGCGCGACGACGGCCTGCGCCTGGGCGCCGACCACTACTACGCAACCAGCGACCCGAAGACGTTCGAGGACCTTGCCGGCAGCTTCGACTTGATCTTGAACACCGTCAGCGCCGCGATCGACATCAACGCCCACCTCCAACTCCTGGCGCTCGACGGCGCACTGGTCAACGTTGGTGCCCCGCCCGAGCCGCTGATGGTGAACGCCTTCTCGCTGATTGGTGCTCGCCGCTCCTTCGCCGGATCCTTGATTGGCGGCATCCGCGAAACCCAGGAAATGCTCAACTTCTGTGCCGAACACAAGATCGGCTCCGATATTGAGGTCATCCCGGCCAGCGAGATCAACAACGCCTACGCACGCGTCCTGGCCTCCGATGTCCGTTACCGCTTCGTCATCGACACCGCAACACTGAACTAACCCCACTCACAGCAGCAACCCGCAGTCCCCGTCACGTGCCACGTGGCGGGGACTGGGTCGTTTGTGGGCCACCTCACCCATCCAAGGCCGCGTTGGTTCCGAATGTCCTTGTAGACGCTGCCCGGCATTTCATCGCCGGCGGCCGAGGAAACATGACGACAACACCAGGAGAAAACCCATGCAGAAGTCACTCAAGAACCTTGGCACCATCACCGTCGCAGCAGCCATGGCACTGGGCGGCATCGCCGTCGCAACCGGGCCCGCGAATGCCGCAACATCCTCCCCGGTGGTGTCCAGCCAGGCGGCACCGGCCACGTCCGTCACGGGCGGCAACTTCCTCAACGGCACCCTCATCTCCGGACCCTTGCTGGGCGCTCCCCTGATCACCGGGCCCCTGGTGAACATCCCGTTCGGGCCGCTGCAGCTGGGCCAGTTCCAGTAGCAGCCGGCTCCCCCGCCGCACCAGTCCCGCCGGCGTACAGCCGGGCACCAGCCACCGTGAGAAGGACCATGCCCCAGCTCCCCTATTCCATGACATCGTTGACCACCGCCCCCCGACGTGCCCTGACCACGGCACAGCGCGGGATCTGGTATGCCCAAAACCTGGACCCGGAAAACCCGATGTACCAGATTGCGCAGTTTGTGGACATTGCCGGTGACGTCGATGCCGGGCTGCTGGGCGTGGCCGTACGGACCGCGATTGCGGAGACGGATGCACTGAATGTGCGCTTTGCGCAGGACGACGACGGTCCCCACCAGGTGCCCGCACTGTCACCCGTGGAGCTGGTGGTGACGGATTTGCGCACACTTCAGAGTGACGGCGGGGCCGCGGAAGCGCATGCCCGCACCGTGATGGAGGCCGACCTTTCCACGGCGCGAAATGTGGGCACGGAGCCGCTGCTGCGGGTGGAGTTGTTCCAGCTTGGTGACAACCGGCACTTCTTTTACCAGCGCGTGCACCACCTGATGTTGGACGGCTACTCCGCGGTCCTGGTGCTGCGGCGCGTGGCGCAGCTCTACAACGAACTTCTTGCCGGCGGGCCAGCCGCCTCCACAAGCTTTCCGGCGCTGGACACACTCCTGGCGGAGGAAGCCGAATACCCGGGCTCACCCCCTGCAGTGACGGACAAGGATTACTGGGAGCGCGCCGTGGCCGAACCAGCGACCGGGCTGGCCGGCCGCCCTAGCCGCAATGCCAGAGCTTTGCGCCGCGTCGCCGCCGAACTCCCGCAGCATGTCGTGGACGGACTGGCCGACGGCGCCGCAAGCGCCCCGGCGGTCATCGTCGCCGCGGCCGCCCTCTACCTGCACAAGATGACGGCAGAGCGGCACATCACCCTGGCCCTGCCGGTCACGGCCCGCCGGGGCGCCCTGGCAAAGTCCGTGCCCTCGATGCTTTCAAACGTCGTCCCCATCCGCCTTGAAATCGCTCCCGACGACACGCTCGAAGGCACCGTCGGCAACGCCGGCGGAGCACTGCGCAACGCCTTGATCCACCAGCGCTTCCGGCAGGAAGGCCTGGCCGGGCGTCCTGGCTACATCGGTCCGTCGGTGAACATCCTGCCCATCATTGACGACCTCAACTTTGGCGCATCCGCCGGAACCATGAACGTACTCTCCACCGGCCCGATCGACGATCTCTCGATCGTCATCCACGGCCTGCGACAGGGGCGGAACGCCGGGGACACGAACCCCGTCACCATCCAGTTCGAGGCCAATGCCGCCCTTTACAGCCGTGAGGCGGTCCGGGACCATTTGGACCGATTCACCCGGTTGTTGGGACAACTCACCGGAGCCGGGGCATCCACGGTCGCCGCCCTCACCGTCACCACGCCGGAAGAAGAGGCGAAGTTGCTGGCCATGGGCGGGGCGGAGTCCCTGAGCCTGCCGCCCCACACCGTCGCCGAGGAATTCCAGGCCCAGGCGGCGGCAACACCCCACGCAACCGCCCTGGTGGCGGCCGATGGCCACCTCAGCTTTGCCGAGCTCGACAGCCGGTCCAACCAACTGGCCCACTATCTGAGGGGCCGCGGCGCCGGGGCCGGCACCTCCGTCGCCGTCCGCCTGGGGCGCAGCACTATGCTGGGCGTGGCGATCCTGGGCATCCTGAAGTCAGGTGCCGCTTACGTCCCCATCGATCCGGACTACCCCGAGGGGCGGGTGGGCGGCATGCTCGAGGACGCCGGGCCCTTGTTCCTGCTGACCTCCACCGAATTCGGTGACCGGCACTCCAACGCCCACCCGGCCGGCTCCGTCACGGAGCTGGTCCTTGACGCCGCACCACTGGCCGCCACACTGGCCGGCCTGCCACAGCAACGGCCGGACACCATTGCGGCCGGCCAGCACGACCTCGCCTACATCATCTTCACCTCCGGTTCCACCGGCCGGCCCAAGGCCGTCGGGGTTGAACACCGTGCCCTGCTGAACTTGTTCACCTCCCATCGTGAGGACATCTTTCGTCCCGCACAGGCCAGGCTGGGGCGCACCCTGCGCGTTGCCCACACGGCGGGGCTCTCCTTCGACGCCTCCTGGGACCCGATCCTGTGGCTCATGGCCGGGCACGAACTTCACCTGGTTGACGACCTGACCCGCCGCGACCCGCAGGCCCTTGCCGCCTACCTGTCCCGGGAGCGGATCGACAGCATTGAAACCACTCCGTCCTTTGCCAAGGTCCTGCTGGCCGAGGGGCTCTTCGACGCCGATTTCCACCCGTCGGTGGTGGCCTTGGGCGGCGAGGCGGTCGACCCGGCCCTGTGGGGTTTGCTGGCACAGGCCAGGGGCGTCACCGCCTACAACTTCTACGGCCCCACCGAAACCACCGTGGACAGCATGACGGCCATCATGGAGCCCGGCTCCACCCCGCACCTGGGGTCCTCGGTGGCCAACAGCCGGCACTACATTCTGGACTCCGGGTTGAACCCCGTGCCCGGCAACGCGATTGGCGAGCTCTACGTGGCCGGTCACAACGTTGCTCGGGGCTATCTTGACCAGCCCCAGCTCAGCTCCGAGCGCTTCATCGCCGATCCTTTTGCCTCCGACGGCTCCCGCATGTACCGCACCGGCGATGTCGTCCGCCGCCTGCCCGGCACCGGCGTAGAGTTTCTTGGCCGGATCGACCAGCAGGTCAAGATCAGGGGGTTCCGGATTGAGCCGGCGGAAATCGAGGAAGTCCTCCGTGCCATCGACGGCGTCGGGCATGCCGCCGTCGTCGTCACCAAGAACCGGGCAGGCTACGACCAGCTGCTCGCCTACGTCACCGGCCCGGACGGGCTGGACCCGGCCTCCATCCGCGCTGCCGTGCGCCACAGCCTGCCGGACTACATGGTCCCCTCGGCCATCGTGCACATCCCCCGAATCCCGCTGACATCCAACGGCAAGCTGGACACGAAGGCCCTACCGGAACCGGAAACCGCCGCCACCACGGACGCACCGCGCAACGACGCCGAACGCTCCGTGGCGGCGGCCTTCGCGGAGGTACTGGGACTGGACGGAGTGGGCCGCGACGACGACTTCTTTGAACTCGGCGGCCATTCCCTGCTGGCAACCCGCCTGGTGGCGGTACTGCGGGACAAGCTCGGATCCGCGCCGGCCCTGCGCACCGTGTTTGAATCGCCCACCGTGGCTGGGATCGCCCTCACCGTGGAGGCCCCGGCCCCGGCCGTGCATCCCCTGGCCCGCAGGGACCGCCCCACCCCGCTGCCGCTCTCATTCGCCCAGCGCCGGTTGTGGTTCCTGAACCGCTTCGACCCGTCCTCCGGGGCCTACAACATTCCCATTGTCCTCAGCCTGGACGGGCCGCTGGACGTGGCTGCCCTCGGGCTGGCAATTAACGATGTCGTGGCACGCCACGAAAGCCTGCGCACCCTCTTCGCGTTCTCCGACGGTGAACCCGAACAGCTCATCCTTGCCGCGGCCGACGCCTTCGTGCCGCTTGCCGCGGTGCAGACCACCCGGGAGCACCTGGACAACGCGGTGCAGGCCGCCTCGGCCCGCGGCTTCGAGCTCACCACCGAGCTGCCCCTGCGTGCGGCGCTGTTCCAGCTGGGAGCCCGGGAACATGTGCTGTTGTTAACCCTGCACCATATAGCCGCCGACGGCTGGTCGCTGGCCCCGCTGGCACGCGATTTGTCCATGGCCTACTCCGCCCGGGCCGGCAATACCGTCCCGGACTTCACGCCCCTGCCGGTGCAATATGCCGACTATGCGCTCTGGCAGCGCGAGGAGCTGGGCAGCGAAGACGAGCCGCAGAGCCCGATCGCCCGCCAATTGGCCTTTTGGAAGGCCGAGTTGGACGGCTCCCCCGAGGAGCTGTCCCTGCCCTTTGACCATGCCCGCGGGAGCCGGACCGGCCAGTGGACCGCAGCCGCCGTCCCCGTGGCGATCGACGGCGCCACCCATGAGTTGCTCTCCGCACTCGCCCGGGACCACAACGCCAGTCTTTTCATGGTGCTGCAGGCTGTCTTTGCGGCCCTGCTGACCAAGCTCGGCGCCGGCACGGACATTCCCCTGGGCACCCCCGTGGCCGGGCGTCCGGACACTGCCCTTGATGAACTGGTCGGATTCTTCGTCAATACCCTGGTGCTGCGCACCGACACCTCGAACAACCCCACGGCAGGGGAACTCATCGACGCCGTCAGGTTCACCAACCTGCGCGCCTACGCCAACCAGGACGCCCCATTTGAGCGGGTCGTGGAGGAACTCAATCCCGCCCGCTCCCAGCAGCGCCACCCGCTCTTCCAGGTCATGCTCACCCTTGCCAACGCCGCACCGGAACAGCTGGCCATGACAGGACTTCGCGCCGTCGCCGACAGGACCGCCGAGCCCGGCGGAGCCAAGTTCGATCTGCTCCTGGACTTGGCCGAGGAAGGCCCCGGCTCAGGGATCACCGGCTCGCTCGGGTTCGACCCGGCCCTCTTCGAGCCCGCAACGGCGGCCCTGATTGCCGCCCGGTTCACGCACATGGTGGAACAGTTTGCCGCCAACCCGCACACGCCCTTGTCCCGGCTCCGGGTAACCACGCCGCAGGAGTCGGCGGCGACACGCGGGCTGGGCAATGGTCCGGTTGCGGACAACGGTCCAACCACGGTGCCGATGGAATTCGCGGCGACCGCGGCGCGCCATCCCGGCCGCCCGGCCGTCAGCGACGGAACCGCCACCATGACGTTTGCCGAACTGTCCGCCGCCGTTGAGCTGCTGGCCGCGGGATTGGCCGCCTCCGGCGTGGCACCCGGCGACCGCGTCGCCGTCGCGCTTCCCCGCGGCAACGACGTGGCGTGCGC
>JBAUMA010000675.1:0-3113 GCA_049578485.1 Specibacter sp. | reverse complement strand
GGGAACTATATTGTTAATGTTAAAGATGCTAATGATTGTATTGTTCCTATACCGGTGTTTCTTGATATTGACCCGACTCCGGTAGTTGCGGCATCAATAAATCCAATAAATCAATGTGCAGCTACTGAAGGGAATTTTGTAATAGATGTAACTTTGCCAACAGCAGGGATTGCGCCATACAGTTATAGTGTTGATGGCGGAGTATACCAAAGCCAAACGGCTCCATTTACGATTTCTAATTTATCATCGGGAACTCATACAGTTCAAGTAAAAGATTTTAACGGTTGTGGTAATTTAGTTTCTGTAACTATTTTGGCTCCATTAGGGCTTACGCCAACGGTTACAGCTTTACCAACATGTGCGACCAATGATGGTAAGATAACAGTATCAGGATCAGGAGGGACAGGAGTTTACACGTACTCAATAGTTCCAAATCCAGCCTCTATTACTTTAGCAGGAAATGTTTTCTCAGGAGTACCGGTAGGAACGTACGATGTTACCATCACAGATGGAACACCTTGTGTCAAAATGGTTACGGTTGTATTATCAGCACCAACCCTGGTTACATTTAACACTAGCAAAACAGATGTAAGTTGTAATGGAGGGAATAACGGAACAATTACTGTTGAATTATTAGCTGGTAATGACAATCCTACTTACACTTATACCTTAACGGCTACTTCAGGTCCAGTATTAGTTGTTGGTCCACAAGGAGATAATATATTCACAGGATTAACGGCTAGATCGTATGATATTACGGTAAACTCAGGCAGAGGATGTTCATTGACAAAAAACGTTGCAATAATTCAGCCTAGTACTTTAACAGTAGACGCATCGTCATCTGCCACAGCGTTTGGATGTGCTGCAGACAATACTGTCAATACATCAACGGTTACCATCAACGCAACAGTTGGTTCAGGAACAACTCCTTATACCTATAGTATTGACGGGACGAATTATTTTACGACAAACACTTTTAGTGTTATTGATAATGGTACATCTTATAGTTTGCCGGTTTATATCAAAGACGCCAATGGATGTCCGGCAACTGGTTCAGTTGCGATAACAGCATTGCCTAAATTGACAGCTGCTACTGTAGCGATTAATTCACCAATTGATTGTAACAACACGGGCTCTATTGCCATAACAGTAGCAGGAGGTTCAGGAAACTTCAGTTACCAATTATTGCCAAGTGGAATTCCACAATCAGGACTTCCAACATCAAACATTTTTAGCATCACTGCACCTGGAACCTATAATTTCCAAGTGAATGATCTAACGACAGGATGTTATATCGCAACATTGCCTTATACTGTAGCGCCATTCAACACGATTGATGTCGTTGCCACGGCAACTAAAGCAGTTACTTGTTTTGGAGATACTGATGGAGCCATCGAGATCAATGTAAGCGGTTACTCAGGGGCGTATACTTATCAAGTATTCGATAGTTCAAACAATCCAGTAGGGGGAATAGTTGCGGCAAATACAGCAACGAACCCACAACCTATAGTAGGATTGTTAGCAGGGAATTACACGGTAGCAATAGCAGAAACAGCGAGTCCATTCTGTACAAAAGTCACTAATGTGGTAACCGTTGGTTCACCAAATGCAGGTGTGTCATTAACGATTACCACTGTAAATGACAATTGTAATGTGAACGCGGGCCAAATAGTTGCAGGCGCACAAGGCGGTACTGCTCCTTACTTGTATCAAATTTTACCAGTAGCGAGTCCAGCCCCACTTGTAACAGATCCAGGTTGGTCAGCAACAACTACATTAAATGCAGAATCAGGAAATTATGTAGTGTATGTAAAAGATGTTAATGATTGTCCGCAATCACAGCCAGTTACAATAGGATTAGACCCAACACCAGTAGTTGCAGCGGTTTTAAACAATCAATGTACACCAACTGAAGGGAATTTTGTAATAGATGTAACTTTGCCAACAGCAGGAATGCCACCATATAGTTATAGTATTGATGGCGGAGCATATCAAAGCCAAACGGCTCCATTTACGATTTCTAATTTATCATCGGGAACACATACAGTTCAAGTAAAAGATTTTAACGGTTGTGGTAATTTAGTTTCTGTAACTATTCAAGCACCACTAGGATTAACTCCAACAATCACGACTTTGCCAAGTTGTGCGGTTTTACCCGATGGTGTAATTACAGCAACTGCCACTGGAGGTTCAACGAATTACAGCTATACTTTATTGGATGGCGCATCTGTTGTTATAACAGGGCCACAAGCGAGTGGAGTGTTTTCAGGACTTGCTGCCGGTAGTTATCAGGTAAAAGGTACTGACACGACAACAGGATGCGAGAAAACAGTGGCAGTAGTTCTATCAGCACCGACACCGGTAACGTTTAGCACCACGAAAACAGATGTAAGCTGTAATGGAGGAAACAACGGAACAATAACAGTTGTTTTACCGGCGTCTAATGACAATCCTACTTACACTTATACCTTAACGGCCACTTCAGGCACGGCATTAGTTGTAGGTCCACAAGGCGACAATGTGTTTACAGGATTAACGGCCAGATCGTATGATATTACCGTAAACTCAGGCAGAGGATGTGGATTGACACAAACGGTTACCATTGGTCAGCCTAGCGCTTTAACCGTAGACGCTTCGTCATTTGCCACGGCATTCGGATGTGCTGCAGACAATACTGTCAATACATCAACGGTTACGATCAACGAAACTGCAGGAACGGGAACAGCTCCTTATACGTACAGTATAGATGGGACAAACTATTTCCCAACCAACACTTTCAGTATAATTGATAACGGTACTGCTTATAATTTGACAGTGTACATCAAAGATGCCAATGGATGTCCTGCAACTGGTTCAGTTGCGGTAACCCCATTGCCTAAATTGACAGCTGCTACTGTAGCTATTAATTCACCAATTGATTGTAACAACACGGGCTCTATTGCCATAACAGTAGCAGGAGGTTCAGGAAACTTCAGTTACCAATTATTGCCATGTGGAATTCCACAATCAGCACTCCCAACAACAAACATTTTAAACATCACTGCACCTGGAACTTATAATTTCCATGTGAAAGATCTAACGACAGGATGTACTATTGCAACATTGCCTTATAC
>JBAUMA010000674.1:0-15639 GCA_049578485.1 Specibacter sp. | reverse complement strand
CGTCCAGGACGTCACCGACCAGTTCCGGGTCAAGGGCCGAGGTGGGCTCGTCAAAGAGCATGAGTTCCGGTTCCATGGCCAGGGCGCGGGCGATCGCGACGCGTTGCTGCTGGCCGCCGGAGAGCTGCGCGGGGTAGAAGTTGGCCCGGTCGCCCAAGCCCACCATCTCCAGCAGTTCCAGGGCCTTGAGCTTCGCGGCGGCCTTGGACTGGCGCTTGACCTGGGTGGGGGCCTCGATCACGTTTTGCAGTGCCGTCTTGTGCGGGAACAGGTTGAAGCGTTGAAACACCATGCCAATTTCACGGCGCTGGGCCGCGATCTGCTTCGTGTTGAGGTCGTGCAGCTTGCCGTTGACCTCGCGGTACCCGATGAGGTCGTCGTGGACGTAGATCCGTCCGGCGCTTATGGTCTCCAACAGGTTGATGCAACGCAGCAACGTGGATTTGCCGGATCCGGACGGGCCGATGATCACGGAGACCTCGCCCTGCTGGACGGTCATGTCGATGCCCTTGAGCACGTGGTGCTCGCCGAACAGCTTGTGAACGCCCTGGATTTCAACGAGTGGCTTGGTACGGGTGGATTCGGGCCTGCTGATCGCAGCGGAGTGGGTCATGACTGGCCACCTTCCGTGGTTCCGTCGGCGGGGTCCACCGGTTTTGCGTGGGCTGCGGCGACGGCAGCTGTGGCCTTGACTGGCGCCTTCATGACGTTGTCCACGCCCTTTCCGAAGTGCCGTTCAATGTAGTACTGGCCCACCATCAGCACCGAGGTGATGACGAGGTACCAGAACGCCGCAACCATCAGCAGCGGGATGGGCAGGAACGTGCGGCTGGCCAGGGCGTTCGTGACGAACGTCAGGTCCAGCGTGAACGGCACGGCCAGTACCAGCGAGGTGGTCTTGAGCATGCCGATGGTCTCGTTGCCCGTGGGTGGGATGATCACGCGCATGGCCTGCGGCAGGATGATCCGCCACATGACCTTGGAGCGACGCATGCCCAGAGCCTCGGCGGCTTCCATCTGTCCGTTGTCCACCGACTTGAGCCCGGCCCGGAAGATTTCCGCCAGGTAAGCGGATTCGTTCAGGCCCAGCCCAACGATTGCGGCCACGGTGGCGTTGATGACGGTGGCCGTGTCCCAGGAAAACAGCTCGGGCCCGAACGGCACGCCGACGATGATCTTCGGGTACAGGGCGCCCACAGAACCCCAGAACAGCAGCTGCGTGTAGACGGGGGTGCCGCGGAAGAACCAGACCCACACCCAGGAAACGTACCTGAACAACGGGTTGTCCGATTGGCGCATGAAGGCCAGGATGATGGCCAGCACAATGGCGATGACCATTGAACTGACCGTCAGGATCAGCGTCCAGCCCACGCCCTGGATGACCAGGACGTCAAAGAGATAGGTCCTGAAAGTGCCCCAATAGAACTTGGGGTTGGTGGTCATCGATTGGATGACCAGGATCAGGATCAAAAGTATGACGGCGGCACCCACCCACCGCCACGGGTGCCGGACGGGAACTGAGCTGATCAGATCAACGTCGGCGCCCGAGGCGTGGGAGGACCGATTGTTGTGTAGGCGGCTCAAGGGCTAGCCCGCCGTCGGGTTCAGGACTGCCTTCGGCAGGGCGCCCTCAACGTTGTTCCACTTGGTCAGGATCTTCGTGTATGTCCCGTCCGCGATGAGCTTGTTCATGACCTTTTCGATGACGCCGGCAAATACGGTGTCGGATTTGGCGATGGCGATACCCTGCTGTGCGGAATCATAGACGTCGCCCAGGGTCTGCAGCTGGTCATTGGTCTTGGCCAGGGCGTTCTTGATGATGGGCGAATCGGCGCTCATGGCATCGATGGTGCCGCCCACCAGACGGGTGGTGACGTCCGTCTGGTTCTTCAGGGACACGATGGTGATCGCGGGTTTGCCGGCGGCCACACACTTGGCGGAGCGGTCCTTGACATCGGGATCTTCCTCGACGGTGCCGGTCTGGACGCCCACCTTCTTACCGCAGAGGTCGTCCAACGAGATGTTCTTGGGGTTGCCCTTCTGGACGGCCCACCAGACGCCGGCGTTGAAGTAACTGACGAAATTCACGGCCTTGGAACGCTCCGGGTTGATCGTGAACGAGGAGATGCCCAGATCATAGATGCTGCCCAGCTTGGGCAGGATCGAGGAGAAGTCCGCCGTGTGCACGTCGGCCTTCTTGCCGAGGGTGGCCGCAATGGCTTTGGCGAAGTCGACGTCGTAGCCGATGGGGGTTTGGCCGTCCTTGTCCAGGAACTCGGCGGGCTCGTACGACGTGTCGGAGCCGACGTCGATAGTTGCCTTGCTCTTCAACTCCGCAGGCAGCATGGCGATGAGGGCGTCATCCTTGGCGGCGGTGGTCGGGTCAAAGGAGGCGTCGGCTCCCGTATTGGCGGGGGCACCGCTCGGGGTGTCCTGCGAGGCGGTGGTGCAACCGGTCAAGGCAAGCGCTGCGACGGCGAGGACGGCGGCCAGACGAACGGTCAGCCTAGAAGAAATTTGCATGTTGTTACCCTTTGTTTCATAACTGGAGCACAGCGAGTGAATCCTAGTGTAGCGCCCTGTGATTTGCGTCACGGTAAACTATGTTTCACTATTGAACAACTTTATCCAACGCTTTGCAATAGCCCGGACCACGAACGTGTCTGAAATTCCGGACTCCTACAGAAGGGTTTGCGCGTCGCCATTACTGCGGGATTTCCTCGGCGCGGGCTGTTGATGTTCGACGCCGGTGGCCGGCCGGGGGCGCTGGGAGCAGCCGGGTGTCAGGCGTGCAGGCCCAGGGCTTGGAGCATCGGACGGAACTTGGCCCAGGTCTCGGCCAGTTCGGCGTCCGGATCGGAGGCCTCAACGATGCCGGCGCCGGCAAACAAACGCACGGTGGTGGGGCTCTCGAGCACTGCGCCGCGCAGCGCGATTCCCCACTCGCCATTGCCCGCGCCATCCAACCAGCCGACCGGGCCGGCGTAGGGGCCGCGGTCCATTTTTTCGAGCTCGAGGATCAGTTTTCCCGCGTCTTCACGCGGAGTTCCGCATACGGCGGCCGTGGGGTGAAGTGCCTCCACCAGGGCCAGCGAGGTGGGCAAGTGGCCGTCGGTGCCGGCCAGTTCGGCCTTCACATCCGAGGCCAGGTGCCACACATTGGGCAGCTCCAGGATGAACGGTTGGGCCGGGAATGACAGGTCCGTGGCGAAGGGAGCCAGCTGGCGGGTCAGGGACCGGACCGCAAAATCATGTTCTTGCCGCTGCTTGTTTGAGCCGCCCAAAACTGCTGCCGCGAACCCCACCGAACCGGCCGGCTCGTCCTCCCGGTCGAGGGTGCCGGCAAGGACTCGCGCCTGTGCCGTGGTGCCCTCAACCTTGATCAGCATTTCGGGGGTGGCGCCCACCAGACCGCGCACACCGTAGGTCCAGCATTCCCCGTAGAGGGTGACCAATTGTTGCAGAATCGATACCCGCTGGAGGGGTTCGGCGAACGTGGCCACCACGTCGCGGGCCAAAACCACCTTGTCCAGGCCGCCGCGGGCAATGGCGCGGACACCTTCGGAAACGGTGGCTTTCCATTCGTCCTCGGTGAGCGCACCAGAACGCAGGGTGCCCGCGGGGGCGGTGGACGGCGTCGTGCTTTCCGCATGTGTTGGGTCAAGGAAGGTAAGGAGGAGTGCGTGCGCCGAATCGGAGGTGGGGAGGGTGCCATCGGCGGTGAGCTGGGTCAGCCAGGCAGTGCCGTCCCGGAAGCCAAGCACCAGGGCGGGGACGATCAGCATGGACGGGTGCGGGCTGGTCTTGGAGAACGCGAACGAGCCAAAAGCCATTGCGCCGGTGCCGGGGATGCGCAGCGGATCGGAAACGCGGGCGCGGGCTGCAACGTCCTTCCACCACTGCTCGGCGTCGGCAAACCGCTCGGGGCCGGTGCCGGAAAACGCGGCCACCTCGCCAAAGCCCAGCAGTCCCTCGCCCCGGCGCAGCCAGCACAGCGGTTCGGTGCCCTCGCGGCAGGACGAAAGAAGCTCGGCCGGTGCCGCTGCGGACAGGCCACCCAGTTTCGTGGCATCCAGGGCCGTGGTCAGGGTGCGCAGCAGAGGGGTGCCCAGGGAAGCAGTCATGATGAGTACAGATTACTCGCCCTCGGACCCGTGAATGGCGGCGTGGCCGTGGGATGGCGCACAACCGCGGCCCCCGATGCACGAACGGCGGCAAAGTTTGAGAGACTAAGGGAGTGAACCGTGCATCCTTGGAGAAGCGTCCGGAAGAAGTGGCAGCCATGTTTGACGACGTGGCCCCCAAATACGACATCGTCAACGACATCCTGTCCATGGGGCAGACGCGCCGTTGGCGCCGCGTGGTGGTTGACGCGGTAGGCGCCGTGCCCGGTCAGCGGGTCCTTGACCTGGCCGCCGGCACCGGCACCTCCAGCGAACCGTACGCCGATGCGGGCATTTCCGTGGTGGCCTGCGACTTCTCCGTGGGCATGCTCAAGGTGGGCAAGCGCCGCCGCCCAGACATCGACTTCATCGCCGGGGACGCCACCAACCTGCCGTTTGCCGACAACTCCTTTGACGCCACCACCATTTCCTTTGGCCTGCGCAACGTCATCGACCCCAAGAAGGCGCTGCGCGAGATGCTGCGGGTGACCAAGCCCGGCGGCAAGCTGGTGGTGGCCGAATTCTCGCACCCCACCTTTGCCCCGTGGCGCACCGTCTACACCGAATACCTGATGCGCGCCCTTCCTGCCGTGGCCAGGAAAACCGCGTCCAACCCGGACGCCTACGTGTACCTGGCCGAGTCCATCCGCGCCTGGCCCGACCAGGACAACCTCTCCGCCTGGCTCAACGAGTCCGGCTGGTCCACGGTGGCCTACCGAAACCTCAGCGGCGGCATCGTTGCCGTGCACCGCGCAGTGAAACCCTCCACCAGCTAAAGGAAACCTCCCATCGTGAAGGTACTTGTTGTGGGTGCCGGCCCCGCCGGATCCACCGCGGCCTGGCACCTGGCCACCGCCGGGATCGAGGTCACCGTGCTGGAAAAGACCCGTTTCCCGCGCGAAAAGGTGTGCGGCGACGGACTGACCCCGAGAGCCGTGCGCGAAATGCAGCTCATGGGCCTGCCGCACGACCCCTCCGAGGGCTGGCGCCGGAACAAGGGCCTGCGCCTGATCGCCGGCGGCCGTACCGTCGAGGTCCCCTGGCCCGAACTCTCCAACTTTCCCGACTACGGGCTGATCCGCACCCGCCTGGGCTTTGACGAATCCCTGGCCCGGCACGCGCGGGCCGCCGGGGCGCAGATCCTCGAGGGCCATTCGGTCACCTCCGCCTTGACTGACGACGCCGGCACCGTGGTGGGTGCCACGGCCGCGGTTTTGGACGCGGCCGGGCGCAAGACGGGCGAAACGCGCGACTTTTATGCCGACGTCGTGCTGGCCGCCGACGGCAACTCGACCCGCACCGCCGTCTCGCTGGGTCACGAAAAGCGCGACGACCGCCCCCTCGGCGTCGCGTACCGGACGTACTTCACCTCCCCCCGCCACGACGACGACTGGATGGAGGGCTGGCTGGAGCTTCCCGACAAGAACGGGAACCCGCTGCCCGGCTACGGCTGGGTGTTTGGCGTGGGTGACGGCACCTCGAACGTGGGCCTGGGCATCCTGAATTCCTCCAAGGAATTCGGCAAGCTCGACTACCGCCAGGTGCTGCGCGACTGGACCGCCGGCATGCCGGGGGAGTGGGGCTTCACCGAGGAAAACCAGGTAGGTCCCATCCGCGGCGCCGCGCTGCCCATGGGCTTCAACCGAACCCCGCACTACTCCGATGGGCTGATGCTGCTGGGCGACGCCGGCGGCATGGTCAGCCCTTTCAACGGCGAAGGCATCTCCTACGCCATGGAGTCTGCCCGTTTTGCCGCTGAATTCATTGCGCGGGCCGCTGGCGCCAACTCCAAGCTGGCCGCCAGCCACGCCCTCCACGGCTACGGCGACTTCGTCCGGGAGCAGTGGGGCAGCCACTTCACCCTGGGCCGGGTGTTTGCGTCGCTGATCGGCAAGCCGGCCATCATGAAACTGGCGCTGCGCACCGGCATGCCATTGCCGGTGCTCATGCGGTTTGTGGTGCGCATGATGGCCAACCTCACCGACGCCGGCGAACGCGGATTTGAGGATAGAGTGATTCATCTACTGGAGAAGCTGGTCCCCGCCACCAGCAACCAGGGCACGGCCCGCACGTCCAAGCAACAATCCCTACCAATAGTTAGTGTTAAGCAGTGACTACTTCCGCGAACCACAGCTGGACCCACGCCGGACACGGATTGCCCGAATCCAAGGATCCGTCCCCCAGCACCATGGCCATTGCCACGGGCCTGCAACTGCCCTCCGGCTTCTCCGCCGTCGCCGAAGACCCCGAGCTGGGTCCTTCCATCGCCATGAGCATGGCCAAGGTGGAGAAAGTCCTGCGGGAAGCCATCGCCAATTCCGATCCCCTGGCCGACGCCACCAGCCGCCACCTCGTGGAAGCCGGCGGCAAGCGCATCCGGCCGCTGCTGGTCCTTTTGGCCGCACATCTCGGCGACGCAAGCCGCAAGGAAGTGGTGCAGGCCGCCGTCGTGGTTGAACTGACGCACCTTGCCACGCTCTATCACGACGACGTGATGGACTCTGCGCCCTACCGCCGCGGCGCACCCACCGCCCACGAGGTGTGGGGCAACACGGTGGCCATCCTCACCGGCGACCTCATCTTTGCCCGCGCCTCGATCCTGGTCTCCGAGCTCGGCGCCCGGGCCCTGGGCATACAGGCCCGCACCTTTGAACGCCTGTGCCTGGGCCAGCTGCACGAAACGGTGGGCCCGCGCGAAGGCCAGGACCCCGTGGAGCACTACCTGTCCGTGATCGCGGACAAGACCGGTTCCCTGGTGGCCGCCTCCGGCCAGCTTGGCGCCATCTTTGCCGGCGTTCCGGAAGAACTCCAGGACGTCATGCTCGAATACGGTGAAAAGGTTGGCGTCGCGTTCCAGCTGGCCGACGACGTCATTGACGTGACCGGCCTGAAGCAGGTTTCCGGGAAGTCGCCCGGAACCGACCTGCGTGAAGGCGTCCCCACGCTGCCCGTGCTGTTGCTGCGCAAGGCTGCCGAGTCCGGCGACGCCTCAGCGGCTGCGGTGTTGGAGCTCGTGGACGGCGACCTGACCAGCGATGAGGCTCTGGCCGTTGCCGTGGCCGCCCTGCGCGAGCACCCCGTCACGGCAGAGTCCTGGGTGGTGGCCCGCGAATGGTCCGCCGAGGCGATCGCCGCGCTTGCACCGCTGCCCGACGGCATGGTCAAGACGGCCCTGGCCAGCTTCGCCGAAGCAGTGGTCGACCGCGACGTCTGATCCCTATCCGCTGGTCGAGCCTGTCGAGACCAACGGACCCACGCACTTGTGGGCCCAACCACCCGCTCCCCAACGGGCACTCCGGGGGGCCGTAGTGGTCATCCGCCTCCGGCCGGCCGCAATCGGATGACCCCAACGGCCCCCGAGTCGCGGGATTGTGTCCGGTGCGGCATCGAATGACCGTATCGGCCCCCGCCGACCGGTCAATTCTCCCGGGCGAAGGCTGCCACTCCTGCGAACATCCGCTCGTCGGCGATCACTGCTGGGGCGAGGTTCGTCGTGGCGCTTCTTCTTTCATTAAGGTCACCAATTCTGGTGTAAGGACGCGGGTCTTGGCGGCTGCTGAGGCCGCGGCATCGGCGGCGGCACCCAGCTCGGCGTCGTCCACGCTCAGCATCATGCCGCTGTGGCGCCTGCTGAACAAGTGCATCGTGATCACGCGACCGTTCACTGTCCACGTGCACGGAGGTGTCTCCTCGGAGTCCCAAACATCCGTTGCTTCACCATAGAGTGACGTGAGCCGGGAACGGACCTCGTCGTATCCCCGATGTGTGGCGGGATTGTCCGGCTGCATTGATGTGTAGGGCTGCAGATTAATGCCCAGGAAATGACCTTCGTGTGACACCCAACCGGCATGGACGTCGCCGGGAAGGGCGGTGGCCAGAGCAAAGAGTTTTGTCGTTGATTCATCGGGGTTCGGGGCAAAAGGCCCCCCTGAGACGAACTCCAACTGCCCAAACAGGGTGTCACGGTCCTCATCGGACCGGGGCCAGGGACAGCTGACCAGTTGCTCGACCACTGCCACCAGCGCGCCGGGCCATGGGACTAATTGGTGAAGATCCTGCGGTGCCGTCATTTCGCCACGCTACCGCAGGGCCGGCCATGCGAGAAGAGGCAGAGCCTCATGGCCGTAGGTCCAAGCTGGGACAAGCTCGGATCTCGACAAGCCCGATCTCGACAAGCTCGATCACCGGGCTCAGAAGGCCTAGTCCTCGTCGTCGTCCGAGAAAACCCAGTCGAGCATGTCGAACACAAACTCGCTGAAGGTGCCCTCTTCGTTGATCCAGGCGCCGGTGGCGTTGTTGCGGCGCCATACGATCGGATCCGGCACATCGACCTGGTCGGCGCGGATGCCCCAGGTGTAGGCCTCGTCCTCGTCCTCCAGGAACAACAGGTGGCCGTCCTCAACTTCCAGCTCTTCCGGATCCCAGAAGTAGTAGTACGCCTCCATGAGTTCCTCGCAGTTGCCCACGGCATGCAGGAATTCGGTCAGCGCCTGCGGAACGATGATGTTCAGCTCGGCGAACACGGCGTCGAGGTCCGACATGGCGATCCCGTCGGCTTCCTGCCACGGCTCCTCCAGGTAGAGCGGCACCAGGCCACGGAACTTTTCCACGAAAATCTCGGACATCAACTTCTCCAACTGCTTGCGTAACTTCCTTGGGGTCAATCCTAGCCGCGACGGAATCGCGGGCGCGCCCAACTGCGGGCGGCCAGCGGTGCATGCCAGCCAAACTTGAGGCTGAGCATGCGCAGGGCAAAGACGACGACGGCGACAACGGTCCCGGTGGGAAGGTTCAGCCAACCCAAGTGCCAGAGCGCGGTGGCAAGGCCCGCCCCCACAAATGCCGGGATGGCGTAGAGGTCCCGGGGATCAAAGATGCGGGGGACGTCGTTGGCCGTGATGTCGCGCAGGATCCCGCCGCCCACGGCCGTGGTTACGCCGAGCAGGGTTGCCGCAACGGGGTTCATGCCCGCGTTGAGGGCCTTGAGCGTTCCGGTGATGCAGAACAAGGCCAGCCCGCCGGCGTCGAACGTCAACACGAGCCGGCCGCTGCGTTCCACGTTGCGCGGCATGAAGTACACCACCACGGCCGCGATCAGGGGCGGGGCCAGGTAGATGGGATTGGTGAAGGCCGACGGCGCGCCCGTGTTCAGGATGATGTCGCGCACCACGCCGCCGCCCAGGCCCACCATGGAGCCCAGCAGCATCGAGCCAACCAGGTCAAAACCCTTGCGGGCGGCCAGCAGTGAACCGGAGACGGCAAAAAAGAAGACGCCCAGAAGGTCCAGCATGAGGGAAAGGTCAAAGGTCATGGGTGCATTCTTCGAAGTTGGTGGGCCGGCCGCGGGAATGGCCGACTCAAGCGTACGGGGAGTGCCGGCCGGCGGGCGAATCTTGCGTGTCATTGCGCCCCGGAGTGGCTACGCTGGGCGCATGAGCAATGCAACCTCCACCGCCCCGCCCTTGATCCACATCAGCGACTTTCACATGAACTTTGGCGAGAAGAAAGTCATCGACGGACTGTCCTTTGATGTGGCGCGCGGCGAGACGTTTGGCTTTCTGGGAAGCAACGGCAGCGGAAAGACGACGACGATCCGGGCGCTGCTGGGCATCTACCGTCCCACCTCGGGAACCCTGCACATCAACGGGCGCGTCTTCAGCGACGACTACGGTTCCCGGCTTGGCTATCTGCCGGAGGAGCGAGGGCTGTACAAGAAGGAGTCGGTGCTGGATGTCATGACGTATTTTGGCCGGCTCAAGGGCCTGGCCAAGGCGGAGGCGCAACGTTTTTCGCGCGACTACCTGGACCGGGTGGACCTTGCCGACAAGGCCGACGTGCGCGTGGACAAGCTCTCCGGCGGCGAACAGCAAAAAATCCAGCTGGGTGTGACCATCATGAACGATCCCGAGCTGCTGATCCTGGATGAACCCACGAAGGGCTTTGATCCGGTGAACCGGAGGCTGCTGATGGACATCATCGAGGACAGCAAGAGGGCCGGTGCCACGGTCATGATGATCACCCACCAGATGGAGGAGGTGGAGCGTTTGTGCGACCGGATCATCCTGCTCAAGGGCGGCAAGGCCGAGGCCTACGGGACCATCGACGAGGTGCAGAACCAGTTTGGCGGCCGCACCGTGCGCTTGAAATACGCCGGAACCGTGCCGGATTCCCCGCTCTACACCGTCACGTTGCGGGAGACGAACTATGCCGAGCTGTCCCTGGCAGCGGACGCCGACGAGGCCGAGGTGCTGCGCGGCCTGGTCACTTCCGGGCTGCTGGTTCGAGGATTCGTTGCGGCCAAGCGCAGCCTGGAGGACATCTTCATCCAGGTGTACGGCGAGCATGCCGGCGCTCGTGTGGAATCGGCGGTGAAATGACATGGCTCGGCACAATTTGGGCACCGTGGTGCAATTTGAATTCACCCGCACCGTGAAGAAGCGCCGTTTTTGGATCGCCACCCTGGCCATTCCCATCCTGCTGGCCATCGTATTTGCGCTCGTGTTTGCCAGCAGCTCTTCCACCGACTCGATCACCCAGGCCCAAAAGAGCAACAAGCTGGCCTTCACGTACTCGGACGCCTCGAGTCTGGTCAACCCCGCCGTGGCCAAGGCGCTGGGAGGGTCCGTGGAGACGGACCCTGGCACCGCCGTCGAACGTGTCAGGGAAGGCAAGCTCAACGCCTACTTTGAGTTCCCGGCCAGCATTGTCACGGGGCCCGTGCTGGTTTTTGGCACCGACCAGGGCATCTTCAAGAACGGCACGTACGACGCGATCGCCAAACAGATTGCGATTCTCTCGGCCGAGGGAAAAGTGGGCTCGGCTGAACTGACGGCCGCGGTGCAAGGCAATTTCAACACCGAGTCGCAGACGTTCAAAAACGGGGCAGAGTCCGGTGGGCTGGAAACGGTGGTGCCGCCGCTGCTGTTCCTGGTGTTGTTTTACGTGGTGATCATCCTGCTGGCCAACCAGATGCTGGCCTCCACCCTGGAGGAGAAGGAAAACCGGGTCACGGAAATGATCCTGACCACCCTGAATCCCACAACGCTGGTGGTGGGCAAGGTGATCTCCTTGTTCCTGGTGGGTGCCGTGCAGGCCCTGGTGTTCGCGGCCCCCATGGTGATTGGCTATGTGTTCTTCCACGACCAGCTGAACATGCCCAACTTTGACCTGTCCCACCTGCAGTTCCAGTTCCTGCCCATGCTGGTGGGGGCATTGCTCTTCATTGGCGGATTCATCCTGTTCACCGGGGTGCTGGTGGCGATTGGTGCGGTGATGCCCACGGCGAAGGATGCGAGCACGGTGTTTGCCCCCGTCATGATCATGATGTTCATCCCGTTCTACATCGTGTCCCTGGTGGTCAGCGACCCCGGCAACATCATTGTGCAGATCTTCACCTTCTTCCCGTTTACGGCCCCCATTACGGCCATGCTGCGCAACGGTTTCGGCTCCCTCAACGGCGGATCGGCCGCGGTGGTCATCGCCGAGCTGTTCGTTTTCGGGTTCCTGGCGCTGCGCCTGGCCGTCCACCTGTTCCGCTACGGCTCCATTGAGTATTCCCGCAAGCTGTCCTTGCGCACGGCCTTCGCGAAAAAGGCCTGAGCGCCATGCAGCGGCGGGTCTTGTGGGTGGCGATCCTGGCGTCCTTTGTGGCGTTCCTCGACGGGGCCATTGTCAACGTGGCACTTCCCGCCATGACGCGCGATTTGGGCGGGGGCATCACCACGCAGCAGTGGGTGGTGGATGCGTACCTGCTGGCGTTGGGTTCGCTGATCCTGATTGCCGGCTCCTTGTCCGACACCTTTGGCCGCATCCGGATCCTGCGCGCCGGGCTGCTCGTGTTTGGGCTGGCGTCGCTGGCCTGTGCCGTGGCACCGACGGCGGTGGCCCTCATTGCGGCACGCGCGGTCCAGGGCGCGGGGGCGGCGTTGCTGGTGCCCAGCTCCCTGGCTCTGATCACCTCCACGTTCAGTGGCCCGGCGCAGGGCAAGGCCATCGGCTCCTGGACGGCGTGGACCGGAACCGCGTTTTTGGCCGGTCCGCTGGTGGGCGGCCTGCTGGTTGAGTTTGCCTCGTGGCGCCTGGTCTTCGCCATCAACGTCCTGCCGATCGCGGCCACGATGATCCTGCTCAAGGGCCTTTCCCTGAATTCTTTGAAGCACGATGCCTTGAAGCACGACGCCGCTGCCCCCACCGCGGGCCCGGCGCGGATCGACGTGCCCGGCGCCGTTTTGGCCGCCGTCGGACTGGCCGGGACGGTGTTTGCGCTGATCGAGCAGGGTCGGCTGGGCTGGGGAAATCCGCTGGTGTTTGTGCCGTTCGTGGTGGGCGTGGCTTCCCTGGTGGCGTTCCTGTGGTGGGAGCGGAGAACTCCCGCGCCCATGATGCCGCTGAGCCTGTTCCGGATCAGGAATTTTGGCATGGGCAACCTGGCCACCACGTTCATCTATGCGGGTGTTTCCCTGGGGCAGTTGCTGGTGGTGCTTTTCCTGCAGGAGGTTGCCGGATTCACCGCCGCGCAGGCGGGTCTGGCATCCTTGCCAGTGGCCATTATCTCGCTCCTTCTGGCCGGGGTGTTTGGGACACTGGCCGGCAAGTACGGGCCGCGGCTGTTCATGGCCGCCGGGCCCGTGGTGGCCGCCGCGGGCTACGGGCTCATGACCCGGACGTCCGAGCCGTTCAACTTCTGGCTCCAGATCCTGCCCGGCCAGATCGTCTTTGCGGTGGGCCTGTCCATCACGGTGGCCCCGTTGACGGCGGCCATTTTGGGAGCCGTCCCGCAGGAACAAAGCGGCATTGGCTCGGCCATTAACAACGCCGTTTCCAGGGTGGCGGGCTTACTGGCCGTGGCACTGGCCGGCGTCATGCTGGGCGGCATCCTGGACTTCGAATCCTTCCGTCGCGTCATGGTCATCACTGCCCTGCTGTTCACGGCCGGCGGGGTGATTTCCGCGCTGGGCATCACCAACAAGCCGGCGACGCACTCCGAGGTGACCGCGGCAGCGGCCGCCAACTGCCAGGACAAACCCGCGCCGGGAGCGTCCGCCCACACGGGATCGGTGCCAACGGTTTCCTGACGTGCAGTACATTGGCATCAATCAAGTTCAGCATCAGGGAAAAGGACTTTTGGAATGGGCAGTGAACCCGTCATGATCGCGTGCGCCCACGGCACCAACAACCCGCAGGGCCGGGAACGCATCAATGAAATCCGCGACCAGATAGCGGCCCTCCGGCCAAGACTGACGGTGTTGGAAGCCTATGTGGATGTCCAGGAACCGGCCCTGCCCGATGTAGTGGCGGGCGTGCCCGCGGGGGTGCGGGCCGTCGTCGTGCCCCTGCTGCTGACGGTGGGTTACCACGTGCAGGTGGACATTGCGGATGCCGTGGAAAGCCGGCCGGGTTTCCTGGCGGCAGCTCCGCTGGGACCGGACCCGCGGCTGGCCGGACTGCTGGACGAGCGGCTGGGTGAGTTGCCTGAGGACTGGGGCATCGTGTTGGCCGCGGCGGGGTCGTCCCGGCCAGAGGCTGCCGAACAGATCGAGGTATTGGCGGCCGATCTGGCCGTTCGCCGCCCGCAACGCATCCTCGCCGCCTACGGGGCGAGCGCCGAACCAAACGTGCCGGATGCCGTGGCGCAATTGCGGGCTGCCGGGGCGGCAGGGGTGGCGATTGCCTCCTACCTGCTGGCGCCGGGCTACTTCCACGACCAGCTGGCCGGAGCCGGCGCGGACCTGGTGGCGGAGCCTTTGTTGCCGTCGGGCTTGCTGGCCCAGCTGGCGCTGGAGCACTTTGACGCCGCCATCCGGGCTGCCGGCTAAAGCACTCCCTCGGTGCCAGGCGTGTCCCACCGGCGATTCCTTGCCTGACACGCCGGCTGCAGGGCGTAAACGGTGGTGCGCTCTGGCACGATTGAGGCACTGCAAGCACTAGCGGAAGGCCACCACAGTGGGCGAGGTTCCGGAGCACGATTCCATGAAGTCCCCGGCACTCCCAGCGTGGCAGCCGCCGCAGCCGGCAGTGCCGCCGTCGTACTGGCAACAGGCAGCCCCGCCGCCGCACGGGCAGGCCTATCCGCCGCCGTACCCGGCTGTCTACGCGAAGCCCTACAGCGAACGAACCAACACCCTGGCCATCGTGTCCCTGGTGTCCGCATTCTTCGTCAGCCTGGCTGCCATCATTACCGGCCACCTTGCCCTGGGCCAGATCAAGCGGACGGGCGAGCAGGGGCGGGGCCTGGCCATTGCCGGGCTGGTCATCGGCTACGCCGGCGCGGTGGGCACAGCCATGGCACTGGCTGCCCTTCTCGTTGTGGGCCTCATTGGCGGGTTTGGTACAACAACCAACAGCTATCGCGGCTCGGGAGGGTCGGCGTCGGCGCACGAGCTGGGCGAGGTCCCGGACAACGCCAACAGCTTCGGCGGCACTGCCTTCGGCAAGAACGGTGCAGTGCTCCCTCCGGTGCCGGGGGACCGGACGGTCGACTATTCCCAACTGCCGCCCGATCCGCAGGACGAGCCTGAGCAAGCTTTTGGTTTGGACGGCATCGGCATCAAGCCGTCGGCCAAGGGACAGCCCGTGCAGGTGGTGGTCTACCTCGACTTCCTGTGCTCCTACTGCGCGGACTTTGAGAAGCAAGTGGGCCCCGGTTTGAAGGAATTGCGGGACGAGGGCAAGGTGACGGTTGAATACCGGCCCCTGGCCTACCTGGACGACTACTCCTTCAGCGCGGCCGCGTCGGCAGCCTGCGTGGCCTCCGCTTCGCCGGGCAAGTACACGGCCTTCATGCAGACGTTGTTCGCCAACCAGCCCGACGAAAACAGCAACGGACTTGATGACGCCGCGCTGGCCAAACTGGCCGCCGGTGCCGGGGCCGGCAACATCAGCGACTGCATCAACGCCGGCACCTACGAGACCTACGCGGACTATGTGTCGGCGCTGGCGTGGGCCCACGGGATAACCGGGACGTCCACGGTCTTCATGGACGGGAAGCAGTGGATGGACGGCACCTTCGCCGAGTTCTCGGCCCCCATCCTGGCCGCCAAGAAGTAGCGGCGCAAGCACAAAACCGGCCGGAAATGGGTGTGTGACGAAATGTTGCCCTAGGTGAACGCGCGTTGCATCTTCGATTGGCCCGGCGTGGGCGGCACCCTACGCTCGATTCATGACACAGACAGCTCTAGCCGGAGCGACCGCCGAGGCTCCCCCCGCATCAGCCGCCGCATCAGCCGCTGAAACGGCGCCCGCCCGGCCGGCCCGCACCCGGCCCGCCGCCAAGCCGCACGGCCAGTGGAAGGTGGACGGCACCGCCCCGCTGAACGCCAACGAGGTCTGGAAGCAGGAAGACGGCGGCCTGAGCGTCCGTGAGCGGATCGAGACGATTTACGCCGACGGCGGTTTCGACAGCATTGAGAAGACCGATCTGCACGGCCGCTTCCGCTGGTGGGGCCTGTACACCCAGCGCAAGCAGGGGATCGACGGC